>PKDJ01000354.1 GCA_002862545.1 Pseudomonadota bacterium | reverse complement strand
CCTCGGCCCAGTCGTTGAAGGCTCCCATCGAGGGGCCACACCACACCTGAAAGTCGCGCTGACGCGCCACCTCGCCGGTCCGAGCCCAGCGACTGCTCAGGCCGAGGTACCACCTGAAGGTCAGCGCCATTCGGTGCTTCGGATCTTGCTCAGCCCGCGCAAGCTGCTCCGGATCCCGAGCCGCCCAGAAGGCCCGCGTGTCCGCCCAGACCTCGTCGATGGTCCTCTTGAAGAGCTTCCGCTCGAGGCGACTGCGCTCCTTGTCGGGGAGGTCCTCCAGCGATGCGTGATCCCTATAGAGATCGTAGAGACGCTGCGCGCGTGCCGCGTACATCGAGCCTCTGGACAGCACCTGTACCCGCACGCCCCGCTCGAACATGTCCGGCGCGGGTCCCGTGGTGACATCCGTGGGACCTGCCTCCGCGAGCATCTCCTTCACGAGCGCTGACGTCCCCGCCTCGGAGGTCGCCTGGTTGACCGAGCCCGTGAGGACGAAGTCCGCACCGAGTGCGAAGGCTCCGTACACGGCCGCGGGCGTTCCCAGGCCACCGGCCGCACCGACATGTGGCCACAGCGCTGGCTCAAGGTCCATGCTGCGGCAGGTGCGATCGCGGAGGCGCTGTAGCTGCGGGAGGATCACCGAGAGGGGTCGATGATCGGTGTGTCCGCCTGAATCCGCCTCTACGATGACCGCAGACGCGACCGGAATGCGCCGCGCGAGCCTCGCCTGGTCTGTCGTCAAGACACCAGCCTTCACGAGCTCCACGAGCTCTGCCGCAGGAGCCGGCTCGAGGAACTGACGCGCGACCTCGGCTCGGGAGACCTTGGCGAAGACGTCATTCGGGCAGACGACTCTTCCGTTGTCTTGGTGAATACCCGCGAGCCGGTAACGAAGCACTGCTGGAGTCAAGCGCATGTAGGCAGAGGCACTCACCCGCCGAACGCCGCGGTCGAGGTAGAGGTCGACCGTGCGCTCCTCGACGGCAGGCTCTGCGGGATTGTGAAGGAGGTTGGCCCCCCAAGGGCCCGCACCCGCGTCTCTCACCAAGGCATCGATGCCCTGCTCGACAGCCTCCAGCGACAGCCCACCCGCCCCGAAGAACGCCAGCATGCGAGCCTGAGCCATCGCGGTGACCAGCTCGACCGATGCAATCCCGCCCGCCATGGCGCCAGCAGCGTAGGCCCACCGGACGCCATGCCGCTCCCGGAACGACGCCGACCCGAGATCCTCCGGGCGGATGGACGGCACGATCCCCTGGAGCAGTCTCTGCCCAGCCCCCGGACCGTGGAGCCCCTCCCGGAACCAGCGGCTGCCTCCGACATCGTCCACCGCGAACAGAAGGTCCCGGCCCTCATGGAGAGCCGCGGGTACGTCGATGACCTCGGAGGCCGGGTCGGGACGAAACCAAGGCCCCGAGCCGGTGATGTTCGGAGTGCCCACCTCGACCTGCTCGTCGACGACCGTGGAGCCCCCCCACCTGACGATGAGGCGTGACTCTCCGCGAGACCGCTCCACAGCGACCTCGAGGTCACCGTCACCCAAGCGCACAGCCGTGATGTTGGGGTCGCGAAGGACCCCCAGCAAGGCCTCTCGGCCATGCTCCTCGAACGCCTGCTCGAGCCCCCCGCCCTCACCGAGCAGGTCCTCGGGCTCGCCGATTCTCGGCTCCAGGCGAACTGCAGCAGCGCGATAGACCGCAAGCCGGTCGAAGTGCTCCGCCATGGACACGGCCACCTCCTCGGTGCCCCGAGTAACGGAGGGACTCACCCTCCGGCAGGTACCGAGTGGATCACCGGCCGCCCCTCTCCATCAAGCTCGACCGGCAGGACGTGGTCGAGGCTGTATCGGTCGACCTCACCGCCTACGTCGACGGCGACCGCCGCTCCCTCGAAGACGAAGTCGAAGCCAGACAGCTGTGTTCCTGGAGAGTAGTTGGTGGCGTGGCCTCCAGTGCGCCCGTCCTCCCCGGTGAGGAAGGTGAGTGAGCGCACGTAGGCTCCACGGCCCTCTGGGTCGCCTTCGTGGAAGGTCCAGCTGAGCGACGACCATCCCACGATGGGCTGGTCGAGCGGCAGATCTCGGTCCTCGGGGGCTGGTGGTTCCTGAGGAAGCGGCTCCTGCCGACTGCCGTAGTCCCACTCGGCGGACTGGGAGACCGTCCACCGCGTTGGCTCGGACGGTGCGAACACGACGAGAACATCCGCCCGGATGGGGACGACGGCTCTCGGCGCCGACTCGTCGAGACAGCGCCGCTCCTCCTCCAGCGTGTTCCCAGCCTCAAAGGCGGCGGAGAGCGTCAGCTCCACGGCCCCGCCGCCTCTGACGAGGGAGACGTCGTCGATGGAGAGTGCGATGGCACGCGGCAGCCACCCGAAGCCCGGCTGGTAGCAAGTGGGCTCCCCAGCGAGGGGATGATCGGTGTCGATCCCGAGCCCCTGCAGCACAGCGACAGGCTCGCCGCGTGGCTCTTCATCGAGCGCGAGCTCGACGGTGACCGACTCACCTGTGGGCGTGGCGAGTACCTCGATAGAGATCGTAGCGAAGTTGGCGTTCTCGGTCGTCACCTGGCCCCAAGCAGCCGTGACCAGGGCGTTGTCGTAGAACGGGAACTCCTCACAGCCGTCGCGCTCGCAGTCGTCCTCGTACTCGGGGACCACCCCGGTGGTGGAGGTCCCGCCGACGACAGCGAGCTGAGCCTCGGAGCCCTCGACACGCACATCGAGAAAGCTGAGGCGATGGTTGAAGAAGTCCCACTGATAGGAGAATCCCTCCAGCCAGGTCGCGGACCGGGGGCCGCCGTCTTCTCCCTTTCCGGCTCCACAGGCCGTCAGCATGACGACGAGCCCCATCCACAATGCCCGCATGGCCCCTCCGGTGACGGCTCACTGTAGCCTCAACGGGAACAGGACGCGCCAGCGCTCGTTCCCTTCAACGCAGGGGCGCCGGCACAGCACAGAAGATCCGGACTGGCCCGGATGTCCGAGGAGAGTGAAAGGACCCTGTGGCTACCGACATCAACGTACTGTCGACGAGGATGCTCTCCCTCCTGCTCTACCCGATCGTCGGGTGGGCGGGCTTGGTCCTCGTCTTCTACATGTTCGGGCACATCGGCTGGGGCATCGTCGCCTGCTTCCCTCTCGCGCTCTGGCTCGGCGGTCTCGGGACGTGGTGGGCTGTCACCACCCGCGCCCGACTGGACGATGGCGAAGTGACTGAGAGCGAAGTTTCGGCTGGCGTTCGCACCATCGGTCACATCTTCGCCGGTGCCTCGAGCACGCCTGCAATGGTCTTCCTGGCGAACGACCCCTTCGCGAGCACAGCGTGGTCGACCGCTGTCGGCGTCGGCGTCGTCTCGATGGCCGCTTACCTCCTCACGACCCTCGCGACACGACAGCTGCGGGGCCACACCCTGGCCCTTGCACTTGCGCTTTCATGGCTCGCGCTCCCTGTGAACGCGACGGGTGCGGTGACCGTGGCGAGCATGCTGGGCTGGTACGACACCGTCGCAGAGCGCACGCCGATCCCAGAGCGACGAGTCAAGCGAGGGCCCTGACCATCGGGCATGGATTGGGGTTCGTTCACCGACACGTGGTAGGGTGGCGGTCCGCTCTCCCCTTCCCTCCCCCCGCCCCGTCAGCCCCTCTGGAGCACCGATGCCGACCGTGCAGACGGTCCCACTTCACCTCGCCACCAGCGAGCGCTACCTCACGTATGCCCTCTCGGTCATCACCTCTCGCGCACTCCCCGACGTTCGCGACGGTCTGAAGCCGGTCCAGAGGCGCATCCTGTACACGATGTACCGGGAGCTCGGCCTGCGTCCGAATGGGCGCTACCGAAAGAGCGCAGCCGTCGTAGGCGAAGTGATGGGCAAGTACCATCCCCATGGTGACCAAGCGATCTACGACGCGCTCGTGCGCATGGCCCAGCCGTTCTCACTGCGGCACCCACTCGTCGACGGCCAAGGAAACTTCGGCTCCCTCGACGGAGATCCGCCAGCGGCGATGCGCTACACGGAGTGCCGCCTGCAGCCACTGGCTGTCGAACTCCTCTCCGAGCTCGGAAAGCGCACGATCGACTTCCGCCCGACCTACGACGGGCAGCGCTTCGAGCCGATCGTACTCCCAGCGCAGGTCCCCCACCTCTTGGTGAATGGTGTCGAGGGCATCGCCGTCGGCATGGCGACCAAGATCCCGCCGCACAACCTCGGCGAAGTGGTGGACGCCGCGGTCGCGCTCATCGACGATCCCACCATTCGCGTCGAGCAGCTGCTGGGCCACATCAAGGGCCCCGACTTCCCCACCGGCGGGCGCCTGCTGGCCGAGGCCGAGGAGATTCGGAACGTCTACGAGACGGGCCAAGGGACCTGGCGACTCCGCGCCACCTGGAACGAAGAGAAGGAGGGTCGGCGACGCCTCATCGTCCTCGATTCCATCCCCTACGGCCAGAACAAGGCGAAGCTCGTCGAGCGAATCGGCGAGCTGGTCCGCAATCGAAAGGTGCCGCAGATCGTCGACGTTCGCGACGAGTCGACGGAAGACGTCCGCGTCGTGCTCGAGCTCAAGCCAGGAGCGAGTGCGGCCGCCGCCATGGCCTACCTCTACAAGCACACCGCCCTACAGACCACGTGGTCGGCGAACCTCACGGCACTCGCGCCAGTGCCGGGCCGCACCGACGTTGCGACGCCGCAGAGGATGGACCTCTACACCATCCTTCGACACTGGCTCGACTTCCGGTTCGAGACCGTGCGCCGTCGCTACGAGTACGACCTGCAGCAGCTCGAGGAGCGCATCCACATCCTCGAGGGCTTCGCGAAGATCTTCGACGACCTCGATGCAGCGATCAAGCTGATCCGAGAGAGCGAGGGACGCCGCGATGCACACGAGCGCTTGATCGAGCACTTCGACCTGACGGATCTACAGGCCGAGGCCATCCTCGAGCTTCGACTCTACAAGCTCGCCCGACTCGAGATTCAGATCATCCTGGACGAGCTTGCAGAGAAGCGACTGGAAGCCGATCGCATTCGGGCCATCCTCGCCTCCGACACCGAGCTGTGGGCGCGTGTCCGAGCCGAGCTGACCGAGCTGCGCGGACTCTACGCGGAGCCTCGGCGGACGCTGATCGGTCATCCAGAAGAGCGGCTGACCTACGAAGAGGATGCCTACATCGTCAAGGAGGACACCTGGGTGGTGATCACCCGTGGTGCTTGGATCAAGCGCCAGAGTTCCTTCACCGATGTCGACAAGATCCGCGTGCGCGACGATGACTCGATCGGTTGGCTCATCAAGTGTCACACGCGCTCGACGCTGACCTTCTTCGGTAGCGCCGGCTCCGCCTACGTCATGCGGGTCGACGACGTGCCCTCCACGACCGGGTACGGCGAGCCCCTGCAGCGGCACTTCCAGCTCTCGGATGGTGAGCGGCTCGCAGGCGTCGTGTCCCACGATGACCGACACGCCCTGCCCCTCGAGGAACCCAGCGAGGAGGATCCACCGCCACCCCACGGGGTCGCCGTGACCCTGAAGGGCCGAATGCTGCGATTCCCACTCTCCATCCACACCGACCCGAGCACACGAGCAGGCCGGCGCTACGCGCGGCTCAACGACGGCGACCAGGTGTTCATCGTCGATGCCAGCAACGGCACCGAGCACCTCTGCCTCGCCAGTAGAGGCGGGCGCGCCAGCGCATTCCCCGTACAAGAAGCTCCCGTCCTGAAGGCCTCGGGCAAGGGCGTCCTGGCCCTCCGACTCCGACCTGACGACGAGCTGGTCGCCGCCGCGCTGTCACGCTCGGCGGGCGATGGGCCTGTCGTGACGACAAGCTTTGGCCGAGAGCTCACGATCACGCCACGTCGCTTCACCGGCCCTCGAGCGGGCAAGGGCAAGGTCGTCCTGAAGCGTGGCTCCATCGACCAGTGGGCACGCGCTCACGTGCTGCTCGCGGGTCCTGTCGAGGAGGAGAGCTGATGTCCAGCTATGGCGCCGCAGACATTCAGGTCCTCGAGGGCATCGACGCCGTTCGCAAGCGTCCTGGCATGTACATCGGTGGCACCGGTGTCGACGGCCTGCATCACTTGCTCTGGGAGATCGTCGACAACGCCGCCGACGAGGCCATGAATGGCCACGCAAGCAGCGTGAGCGTGACGCTTCACAAGTCGGGCGACACCATCACCGTCGACGACAACGGGCGGGGCATTCCCGTCGGACTCCACCCGAAGCTGAAGAAGTCGGCTCTCGAGGTCATCCTCACCACCCTGCACGCGGGAGGAAAGTTCGACGGGACCAACTACAGCTCCTCGGGCGGTCTCCACGGGGTCGGTAGCTCTGCCGTGAACGCGCTGTCGTCCAAGCTCGAGGCGCGCGTGCGACGCGAGGGGCAAGAGTGGGTGCAGCACTACAGGCGCGGGCGTCCCAAGGCCCCCGTCGCGCCCGTCGGCCCTGCGCGCGGCACAGGCACGCGCATCACCTTCACGCCAGACGCGACCCTGTTCGAGGAAACCACGTTTGACGCCGAGCGCATTCGCAGCCGCCTGGAGGTCAAGTCCTTCCTCCACAAGGGTGTTCGGTTCATCTTCCGTGACCAGGTCAACAAGGTCAGCCACGAGCTGAAGCACGACGGTGGCGTCGTCGACTTCCTCGGTGCGCTCGTGACGAAGCACGAGGCGCGCTCGGTCCTCGAGGCTCCCTTCAGCCTCGAGAAACAGAACGGCATCCAGATCGACCTCGCTCTCACCTGGACCGACGCTCCTCGGGAGCGCGTCCGCAGCTTCGTGAACGGCATCCCGACGCGCGACGGTGGCACGCACGAGCAGGGTCTGAGGGACTCGCTGATCAAGGCGCTGCGTAGCTTCATCGAGACGCATGCCCTCGCACCCAGAGGACTCACCCTCACCGCCGAAGACCTGCGAGAGGGCCTGATCGCGGTCATCTCGCTGCGGGTGGCCGAGCCCCAGTTCCAGGGTCAGACGAAAGACCGCCTGAACAACCCCGATGTACGAGGTGCGGTCGATTCATCGGTCCGCCCCGTCCTCGAGCAGTGGCTACACGACCACCGCACTCAGGGCGAGGCGCTGGTGGAGCGGGCCGTCCAGGCTGCTCGCGCTCGAATCGCAAGCCGACAGGCCGCCAAGAAGGTGCGCCGAAAGTCTGCGACGAGCGGGAGGCTCAACCTCCCCGGCAAGCTCGCGGACTGCTCGAGCCGCAACCCCGACGAGTGTGAGCTGTTCATCGTCGAGGGCGACAGTGCTGGTGGCTCAGCGAAGCAGGCCAGAGATCGCCGCACTCAGGCCATTCTTCCTCTCAGGGGCAAGGTCCTCAACGCCGAGCAGGCGACACTCAAGCGCATCCTCGGCAACGAGCAGCTGTCCAACGTGGTCACGGCACTCGGGTGCGGACTCGGAGGTGACTTCAGGGAGGATCGTCTCCGCTACTCGCGCATCATCCTCCTGATGGACGCCGACAGTGACGGGTCGCACATCGCCACGCTGCTGCTGACCTTCTTCTACAGGTACCTGCGTCGCCTCATCGAGGGCGGCTACGTCTACCTGGCGCTGCCTCCACTCTACCGGATCAACGTCGGCAAGCAGACGCACTGGGCTCTCGACGACGCCGACAAGGATCGCATCCTGGCCTCGCTTCCCAGCCGAGCCAAGCCGGAGCTGACACGCTTCAAGGGCCTCGGCGAGATGAACCCGAAGACCCTGTTCGCGACGACGCTAGACCCGGCCCAGCGACGGCTCCTCCAGGTGACACTGGACGACCCGCTGCAAACGGATCAGACAGTCTCGAACCTCATGGGCAAGGATCCGAGCCAGCGCTACCGCTTCATCATGGAGCGAGCGGACGAGGTCGGTGACCTCGACGTCTAGCGCCGTCAGGGAGTCGCTAGGACGCCCGGGGTGGCCAGTCGTCACCTCATGGGACAAGAAGTATTGGAGCGGAGGCTTGGTTGGCGCGTCGCGACGATGCACGGCGATTGGAGAAGCGGGCTGCCCTCCTCATGGAGTCAGCGGACCTCGAGCGGGCGGCTGAGGCATGGCTCGATGCCATCCGGGCAGACGCGTCGAGCGTGACCGCCCACGTGGGCCTCGCGCGCTGCCACGAGGCGAGAGGCCGCCTCACGCTGGCCATCGAGTGCTGGCGCTCGGCGTGTGAGCTCGAGCCCGAGCACGATGAGGCCTCCCTCGCACTGGCCGAGACCCTGAGGCAGGCGGGCTGCTACCAGGAAGCCCTCGATGCGTACGATCGCGCGGCTGAGTGCGCGGATGCCCCCACCTTCGCGCTTGCCGGCAAGGCGGAGACCCTGCGTGTGCTAGGGCACCACGACTCCGCTCTGGCGCTCTTCGAGACGGTGACGGAGCTCGACCCCGCAAGCGCCTTCGCCCTCCGTGGCCGCGCAGCCTGTCTGAACGCCCGTGGAGACTGGGAGCAAGCACTCGTGGCGTGGGATCTCGCCCTGGAGCGAGATCCAGAGAGCGGCTTTGCCCAGGAGGGTCGTCGTGACGCAGAGGACAGCCTCGCGCGTGGGCTGACGGCTGGGAAGGGCGCGACGACACGCCCTGGCAGAGCGCTCGAGGTGACGCTCCGTGCCGTGGAGTGGGCCAACGCCCTCGCCAACGATCAGCGACCCGAAGAGGCTCTCGCAGTCCTTCGCAGCGCTCGAGAGGAGCAGCCGCAGACTGACCTGCTCGATGCCGAGCTCGCACGCATCCTCGAAGATCAGGGGAGATGGGAAGAGGCCCTGAGAGCGCATGAGCGACGCCGGCAGCGTACACCGGACTCCGGAGAGGCGGCCTGTGATCACGCCGACTCGCTTCGGCGGTCTGGTCGCTACACGGCGGCGCTCCTCGTCTACCAAGAGGCGATCGACCGTGGCTCGGGTCTGACGGGTGAGGCCGGGCGAGCCGAGGCGCTCCGCATGCTCCGCCGCCATGACCTCGCGCTGGAGGGCTTCGAGCGGGTCCTCGCCGTGTCCCCCGACATGGCCTTCGGCCTTCGGGGGCTGGCAGCCACCCTCGATGCGCTGGAGCGGCATGCCGATGCCTTGCCTCTGTGGACTCGCGCCGTCGAGCTGGAGCCCATGGATGAGTTCGGGCACGCGGGCCTCGCCCAGTGTCGGCTCGCGCTCGGTGAATCGTCCGACATCACTGCAGAGTCCCGAGAGGATCATGAGCGCGCCGTCAAGCTCATCGTCGAGGGTCGGCCCAGCGAGGCGACGGCGCTCCTCCTCCGCCTGACCGCGCAGGCTCCGCTGTGGGCAGAGGCTTGGCATGCCCTCGGGCAGGCCCACCTCGCCGAGCGGCAGTACAAGCAGGCGCTCGAGACCTTTGAGCGTGCTCGCAGCCTCGCACCCGACAACCTCGACATCACTCTCGACCATGCGGACGCACTCCGAAAGCACAGTGACCATCGGGCTGCGATCGAGGCCTACGACGGTATCTTGCGCCAGGGGGGCGAGACGGCTCGCGCCCTGTGTGGTCGTGCCGAGTGCCTACGCATGCTCGGACAGCTCGAGCTTGCCCTCGACTGGTTCGATCGGGCCCTGGCGCTGGATGCCGACCACTTCCAGTCTCTCTGTGGCAAGGCCGCATCTCTCAACGCCCTTCGGCGCCATGTCGAAGCGCATCCCGTGTGGCTGGCGGCTGCGCGTCAACACCCGCAAGCTCCGTTCGTCAAGCGAGGGCTGGCGCAGTGCAAGATCGCCATCGCCAAGGCGCGTGAGGAAGCCGTCGGGCGCACCGTGCGCCGGCGACGGGCCGGTGCGGCGGGGCCTCGCGATCGCGCGCGGGCACAAGCCCAGCTGGAGAAGGGCCGCTCGCACTACAAGTCGCGCGCCTATGCCGAGGCGGCTCGCTGCTTCAGCCGCGCACTGGAGATCGATCCAACCTTTGCTGAGGCCGCTCTGCGCCTCGGCATGACTCTCGAGGACGACACCCGCTACGACGATGCCGTGGCCGCCTATGAGCGCTGCCTCCGCATCGACACGAAGAACTACCAAGCCGCCACCAACATCGGTGAGGCCTACCGCAAGGACGAGAAGTACCCGGCGGCAATCGACGCCTACGACCGCGCACTCGGCCTCCGGCCCGACTATCTCTACGCGCTTGCGGGCCGTGCCGAGTGCATGAGGATGCTCGGTGACTACCAAGGAAGTCTCACCTGGTTCGACAAGGCGCTCGGGGTCGGGCCCCGGCACGCCTTCGCTATTCAGGGCAAGGCCGCAGCCCTCAACGCACTCTCCAACTTCGGTGCAGCCCTCCCCCTGTGGGATCGAGCGCTGGAGATCGAGCCAGACAGTGCCTTTGCTCGGGACGGCAAGGCCTTCTGCGAAGCCCACCTCGGTCGCTCCGGCGGCGGGCAGGAGAGCGACTCGGATGTCCCTGACTCGGCGACCCCCACGCTCGACGCGCAGGGTCGGGACCTGACGGCCCTTGCCAGAGCCGGGGAGCTGCCGCTGATCGTCGGTCGCGAGCAGGAGATCCACAGTGTCCTCAAGACGCTCGTGCGCCGCCTGAAGGCAAACCCTCTCCTGCTGGGTGAGCCTGGCGTCGGCAAGACCGCCGTGGTCGAGGGCGTGGCCAATGTCCTCGCTTCCGACGACGCTCCGAAGCGACTCGCAAACCTGCGCGTCATCGAGCTGTCCATCGGCTCCCTGGTCGCCGGCACGAAGTACCGCGGCACCTTCGAGGAGCGCCTCCGAGAGATCATTCGGGAGGCGAGCGAGAACCCTGGGATCGTGCTGTTCATCGACGAGATCCACACGCTCGTGGGCGCGGGACGGACCGAGGGCGGCTCCCTGGATGCGGCGAACATCCTCAAGCCAGCGCTCGCGCGGGGCGAGATCACAGTGATCGGAGCGACCACGCTGGCCGAATACCGGAAGCACTTCGAGGCTGACTCCGCCCTGGACCGGCGCTTTCAGCCCGTCACCATCGACGAGCCGTCCGAGGCGGCCTGCGTCGAGCTGCTCGCCAGGGTCACGCCCTCCTACGAAAAGCACCACGACGTTCGAGTTGCACCCGATGCGCTGCGAGCCTGCGTGCGGCTGGCCGTCCGCTTCGTCCCGGAGCGACGCCTCCCCGACAAGGCCCTCGACCTCCTGGACGAGTCCTGTGCCGATGCGAGCCTGGCCGGCCAGGCCATCGTCGACACCGAGACCGTCGCGAGGGTCGTCAGTGAGCGCACCGGCGTGCCCGTGCATCAGCTCACGCAAGCAGAGCGGGAGCGACTTCGCGGTGCCGAGGAGGAGCTCGCCCAGCGGGTGGTTGGACAGAGCCATGCGGTGGCACGACTGGCCGCCGCAGTGCGTCTGGCGCGCTCGGGCCTACGGGACCCGAGGCGTCCTCGTGGTGTCTTCTTGTTCGTGGGAGCGAGTGGGGTTGGAAAGACCGAGCTCGCGCGCGCACTGGCTGACTACCTGTTCCCCGAGGGAGATGCCCTCATCAAGCTCGACATGTCCGAGTACAGCGACCGGTTCACGGCCTCTCGCCTGCTCGGAGCACCACCAGGCTACTCGGGACACGGCGAGGAGGGACAGCTCACCGGTCCCCTTCGGAACCGTCCGTACGCCGTCGTGCTGCTCGACGAGTTCGAGAAGGCCCACGCCGACGTTCAAAGCGTCTTCCTCTCGCTCTTTGACGAAGGCCGTGTCACGGACTCGGAGGGCAGAGAGGTTCGTGCGCGAGAGGTCTTCTTCGTGCTCACGACGAATGCCGGAGCCCAAGGAGCGGATCGCGGGCGGGTCGGGTTTGGCGGCGACGCGCCCGGCGAGCTCGACAAGCGGGTCCGCGAGCGCCTCAAGAGCCAGTTTCGCCCAGAGCTACTCAATCGCATGGACGACATCGTCGTCTTCCAGCCCCTTGATGAGACCGCACTGGAGAGCGTGGTGGCGCTCCACCTCGCGAAGCTGGAAGAACGCGCGGCCGAGGCGGGGGTGCGGCTCAGCTGGGATCCCGCCATCGTTCGGCACATCGCTACCTCGAGCAGCGATGACGCCTGGGGAGCTCGCCCAGCGCTTCGGACCCTTCAGTCCCTCGTAGCCGAGCCGCTCGGCAAGGTGATCGTCGAGGGGGGAGAGCGCCTGCAGGCCGTGCGCGTCGAGATCCGGGACGGCGAAGTCGTCCTCGAAGAGGAGACTCCGGCTCGCGGTCAAAACACAGCCTCGAGTGGCACATCGGTGGGTTCATGACTCGAAGCATCACTCTCGTCTCGGCCGTCGCACTGCTCGCTGGATGCGGAGTCGGCCAAGGCAGCATCGTGAGTCCAGCGGGCTCCACCGCAGGCACGTCGGCCGCGGCGGGCGGGTGTGCGGACCGCGCCGGCCAAGCCTTCTGCGACGGCAACCAGGCGATCGTCTGCGACGATCTTGGCGGGCTGGCCTCGAGCGAGACCTGCGACACCGCGACGCAGCGCTGCGAGGCCGGGGCCTGCGTCGGCTGCGAGCCAGTCTGGACCGTGCCCGGTGCCGGAACGCTCGACGGGGGGGTTCAGCTCGATCTCGACACGGCGGAGCTGCCCTTCGAGGAGCAGCGACTCGCCATGCGAGAGCTTCGACTGCTCTCTGCGCCAGGGACGCAGATCGACCTGACCGGCGAGGCGGTGGCCCTCTACTCGGAGGACGGCGCTCCCCTCACCTTCCCGCTCGTGACCGAGCAGGAGGAGACCCTCCTTCTGGCCCATGGCCACACGAGGGGCAGCTCGACGCTCACCGTCACACCCGCCGGGAGCTGCCAGACGGCGCCTGCGGCCCTCGCGCTCCAGGTCGATACCCGACGGCCCCTGACGGGACGCTCCCTGATCACCTACCCGCACTTCGAGTGGGTCGACGCCTTCAATGCCGACGACAGCCTCCAGACAGCGTTCGACCCGTCGCACTACAGCGATCGCGTCGGGGCCACTGCCGATGTCTACGTCGTGCCGGACCGGTCGAGAGCGGAGTGGGCGGCCGAGCCGAGCTTGACGGATGTTGCGGACGGGCCGGTGACCGTGACGGTCGGCGGAGACCTGACGACCAACATCAGCAATGTCTGGCTCTCGGATCTCTCATCTGGCCCAGACCTGACGACGGCCTACGACGTCGTCTACGACTTCGGCCAGGACGGTCGCCTCGACCCCGGCGACCTCGTCGACGGACTGGAGGGAGCAGGTTTCGAGTCCGTGATCCCACTTTCTGCCCCCGGGCCCCACACTCCTCTGCGCGCTGAGTACTCGGAGTCGTACTGGAACACGCACTACGTGTACTGGCCGGAGGAGGCCGGCAGCCTAGACCCGCTTCCCCTCGTGGTCATCAGCCACGGCAACGGACACGACTACACCTGGTACGACTACCTCGGTGAGCACCTGGCCTCCTGGGGCTACGTCGTGATCAGCCACCGCAACGACACGGAGCCAGGGCCCGTCAGTGCGAGTCGGACGACACGATCGAACACCGAGGTCTTCCTGCGAGATCTCTCCAGCATCGCCGACGGCGCACTCGACGGACGAGTCGACCGGTCCTCCATCGTGTGGATTGGTCACTCCCGCGGCGGCGAGGGAGTAGTCCTCGCCTACGACGACCTGCTCGAGGGCGACGCCTCCGAGGATCAGTACGGCTGGGAGGACATCCGCATCGTGAGCAGCATCGCCCCGACGCTGTTCGAGGATCCCTACGAGGCCGACCCACACGAGGTGACCTACCATCTTCTCGCGGGCAGCTCCGATGGTGACGTGACGGGAGGGCCAGAGTCGCCGGTCACGCAGTACTTCCGTATCTTCCAGAACGGGCGCGGCGATGGGCTCGTCACCTACGTCCAGGGTGCGGCACACAACGACTTCAACTGCTGCGGCTTCGATGATGGCGTGTGGACCTCTGGGCCAGGGCGCCAGATCAGTCGCGAAGCGGCCCAGCAGCTCACCAAGGCTTACTACCTCGCACTCCTCGAGTACGAGCTGCGCGGACGGCACGTCCTCGGCGAGTACCTCTGGCGTATGCCCGCTCTCTTTCAGCCGATGGGCGTCCGAGAGTTCATGTCCAACCAGTGGATGCCCGCGTGGACCGACAAGCGCATCGTCGTCGACGACTTTCAGGAGCAGCCCGACCCTCTCGTCTCGAGCTGGGGCGGGGCTGTCCGCTCGAGCGTGAGCAACCTGGTCGAGGGCATCCTCGATGACGGCAACGGACAGCTCGCCTGGGATGGTGATGCCTTCAACGGCATGACCTGGGCCCAAGCAGACGACCCCGCCAGGGCCGAGCGCGGCATCGTCTTCGACTGGTCCTACGACAGTCCGGCCTCGCTGGGCTTCGACCTGCCACCCGAGGCTCGAGACCTGGCCGACGGCGGCTTCGTCAGCTTCCGCGTCTGCCAGGGCACCCGCCATCCCAACACCACTGCGCTCGACGATCTGCTCTCGTTCAGCGTGGTCCTCGTGGACAGCTCGGGTGCAGAGTCGGCCATCGACTTCGGCGTCTACGGTCGTGTCCCAGAGCCCTTTGCTCGGACAGGCGGGGGCTCGGGCACGGGCTGGTCGAATGAGTTCAGCACGGTCCGTGTGCCGGTTCTCGCCTTCACGACGGAGAGGCCGGAGCTCGACCTCACGAGCCTCACGACGCTACGATTCGACTTCGGTGCGGACCATGGCTCGCCCATTGGGCGAGTTGGCCTCGATGACGTGGAGATCCTGCTTCCATGATCGCTCTTCTCACTGCAGCAGCTCTCGCCGAGCCCTTGCCCATCGTGCTCACCGGCAGCACCGACTCGGTCGAGGCTGTGCATCTCACAGCCACCATCGAGCTCTCGGAGCCAGGGACGTTCCGAATGGCTGCCGACCTGCCGAGCTTCGAAGCCGCGACGGCCTTCGTGGCCAGTGTGGATCCCGATCTGCTGGCAGTTCGACAGGGCCCGTCCCCCGTCCTCTACCTCGACGCGCGACCTGCTCGAATCGTGCACCGCTCGGCTGACGGGTGCGTCGTCGGGTTCGTGCCCGGTCACCTGTCCGAGGAGACCGTGACCGTGTTCTTCGGTTCCTCGACGCTGCCAGAGCGTGTGGATGCAGAGCACGGCAGGCGTGAGCTCGAGGCAGCACGCGCTGCGGGGCTGCCGTCGCAGAAGCCGGGTCGCACGACAGCCCTGGCAGTGTCAGACGAGGGCGCGTTGTTCGAGACGGTGGCCGCCCTTCAGTCCTACTGCGATCAGGTCTCGTCGCAGTAGCCCTCGGTGCCTGCCGCCGAGACACAGAGCTGCAGGGGCACGGTCTCGTCTCGGCCCGACTGGCGCGCGTACTCGAGCCACTCCCGCGCGAGCGTCTTCAGCTGGTTGCGCGCCTCGTCCTTCTCGGAGAGGAGCTGCTCGGATGGCGCCGCGATGTACTTGGCCTCGAGGTGCTCCCACTTCTTCTGCGCGGAGACGGTCTTGACCTTGTAGAGAGAGTAGACGCGCTTGACATGGAGGTCGCCAGTCCAGCGAGAACGGTTCTCGAGCGCGACGTCAGCCCAGCGCATCGTCTCGTCCGTGTGCTCCGGCCCACGCGTAGACATGAAGCGCGCGAACTTGTAGCAGAGGTCGGGGTCGGACTGATCGATCTCCTCGAGGTGGCGGCGCGAGACGGCCTCCCAGCGGTGCTCATCACCCTTCGCGAAGGCGTCCTTCATGAGCACGCGCGAGATCTTGTCCTTCACCGTCATGCGCTCGGAATCGCGCAGCGACTGGTCGAGGCAGCGGATCTCTGCATCCTGAAGCTTGCCCATCATGGCCGACGGCTCCAGCTGGACGAGGTCACCGCACTCGGCGGTCGCCTTCATCAGCTCGGGGAAGAACTCCTCGTCTTCCTCGTCGCCCATGTCGATCTCGACAAATGCCGGCGCGGCCGGAGCGACGTCAGTGCTCGCAGCGACAGGTGCCTTCTTCCCCCCGCACGCAACGAGGAGCAAGGCAGCAGGTAGCATCCACCAGTGATTCATTCCGTCCCTCCGTGGTGCCGGCCATCCGGGTCCACGCGCCTGCAATATACCCGCTGGGGCTAGCGAGTCATCCGCTACCCTCGCACCTGCTGACCTCGGGCGCACACGCGCACGGCTCTCTACCGAGGTGCATGCGCTCGTATGGTCCCATCAGGGCCCAAACCCGGAGGCCACGCCACGCTCACGTAGTCCACCTGATCGACGCGGGGTCCGACTCTCAGGCGCCGGGCCTCAGCGGCGCGTGCAGCGCTCTAGGCTAGGTCGTGGCTCTTCGCAGAGCGGGCGACATCTCGCTTTCCCGACCCGTCTGGAGGGTCGATGACGAGCCTCGGAAGAGCGACCCCACTGACACGTCTCCGCAGCGCCTCATGGAGCCGCAGCGCCTCGGCTGCAGGCACGCGCAGGTGGGCATTGCCTCGGACGCGGTCCGTGAGGTGGAGGTAGTACGGAAACACACGGCGCTGCACCAGCTTGTCGCACAGCTCGGTCAGGACCCCCACGTCGTCATTCACGCCGCGCAGCAGCACGGCCTGGTTGAGAACGGGAACTCCAGCATCGACGAGGCGGGCCAGGGCGGCGTCGACCTCGGGGGACAGCTCACGCGGATGATTGCAGTGCACGATGACCCAGACGGGAGACCGCTCCCGCAGGCCCGCGACGAGTGCCTCCGTGACACGATCGGGCCGCGTGACCGGAGCGCGGGTGTGGATCCGGATGGTCGGGATCGTGGTGCGAAGACGGTCCACGGTCTCGAACAGGTGCCGATCCCTCACCGCCAGCGGATCGCCGCCCGAGAGAATCGCCTCAGTGGCGCCTGACGCGCAGGCATAGGCCAGCGCCGCATCCCATTCCTCTGCGGTGGGATCCTCGCGCTCGCCCGGGTCGAAGGTCCTCCGAAAGCAGTAGCGGCAGTACAGGTGGCAGCGCTTCGTGAGCAGCAGCAGCACCCGACTCGGGTACTTGTGAACGACCCAAGGAATCGGAGAGCACGCAGAGTCTCCGACGGGGTCAACGAGCCCCTCCGGGTCGTCGGCGAGCTCTGCCTGATCCGGCAAGACCTGCTTGCCGAGTGGATCATTCGGGTCAGCACGGTCCATCCGCTCCCAGAAGGAGCGGGTGATTCTGACTGGGAAGGCGGCATCCGCCTCCGCCCAGACCTCGGCGAGATCCGGTCGTGCCGACAAGACCTCAGGCCGACCCACGACGGGCCCCTTTCGTGGACGATCGGCGTTCTCGTGATAGGACCCGCGCCCCGCTCCGCTCGCTTTTTCCAGGGAGGCCTCCCATGGCGTACAAGGTGTCCGACATCAAGAAGGGCCTGAAGATCGAACTCGACGGCCAGCCGTACACTGTCACCTACTTCCAGTTCGTCAAGCCCGGCAAGGGCCAGGCCTTCACGCGCACCAAGGTCAAGAACCTGATCACCGGTGCAGTCCTGGAGCGCACCTTCAAGATCGTCGAGTCGATCGCAGAGGCTGACGTCGAGACCAAGACGATGCAGTACCTCTACGGCGACGACGAGTTCTTCCACTTCATGGACACCGAGACCTACGAGCAGATTGCTATTCCGCTCGAGAACCTCGAGGACGAGTCCAAGTGGCTGCTCGAGGAGATGGAGATCGAGGTGCTCTTCTACAAGGGCCAGCCTGTCTCCGTCGATCTGCCCAACTTCATCGAGGTGCAGATCACGTACTGCGAGCCTGGCGCCAAGGGCAACACGGCCCAGGGTGCAACCAAGACGGCCACGCTGTCGACGGGTGCCGAGATTCAGGTGCCGCTGTTCATCGAGAACGAGTCCTGGATCAAGGTCGACGTTCGCGAGGGCAAGTACGTCGAGCGCCTCAAGCGCTGATGATCGACGCGCACGGCCTGCGCCGTCGTGCACACATGCTGGCGGCCATCCGACGTTGGTTTGCCGCCAACGACTACCTCGAGGTCCCGACGCCCTGCGTCGTTCCCTCCCCGGCGTTGGAGGAGCACCTCTTCGCCCTTCCCGCGGCGGGGCGGTGGCTTCGCACGTCGCCGGAGTTCGCGCTGAAGCGCGTCCTGGCTGCGGGCCTGGAGCGCATCTATGAGCTGGGGCCCTGCTGGCGTGACCGGGAGCACGGTCCGTGGCACGGCACCGAGTTCTCGATGCTGGAGTGGTACCGCGTCGGTGCGTCCCTCGACGACCTGATGGACGAGGTCGAAGATCTCGTTGCAACGACCAGTCGCGTGGCCGACCGACCACCGCCCACCTGGGAGCGTCGAACGATCCGAGAGCTGTTCCGAGAGCATGCGGGACTCGATCCTGCCACCGCGAGCGCTCGAGAGCTGTCGGGAGGAATCGACGAGAGCTGGGAGGATGCCTTCGCACGGCGCTGGGTGATGGACGTCGAGCCCAAGCTGCAAGGGGCCCTCTTCGTCACCGAGTGGCCAGCCAGCCAGGCGGCGCTCGCTCGCTGTGGCGTGGATGCCGATGGCTGGCCCATTGCCCACCGCTTCGAAGCCTTCATCGACGGCATCGAGCTGGCGAATGCCTTCTGGGAGCTGACCGACCCGGTCGAGCTCCGGCGCCGCTTTCATGCAGCCAACGCGACACGCGCCGTGCTGGGAGAGGCCCCCCACCCCATCGATGAGGCCTTGATCGAAGCTGTGGCCCAGATGTCGGATACGTCCGGGATCGCGCTCGGCGTCGACCGGCTGGTCGCTGCCATGAGCGGGTGGTCGAGTATTGCACCTGGACGGGTCCCCGACCCGAGCACTGAGTGAGAGGAGGAGCCGTGGAGCTCGAAGGATGCGTGGCGATCGTGACGGGCGGCAGCCGGGGAATCGGTGCTGCAATCGCCCATGAGCTGGCCGCTGCCGGGGCTCGCGTCGTCGTCACCTACCGGTCTGACGCCAAGAGCGCCGAGGCCGTCGCCGAGGCCATCGGGGGCGTCGCCATCCAGGGCGACGTCGCGTCGACCGAGGACTGCGAGCGAGTCGTCGCCGAGGCCAAGGAGCTCGGTGATCTCGCGATCCTGGTGAACAACGCAGGCGTCACCGCCGACGGACTCGCCATGCGAATCAAGGACGACCAGTGGGACCGCGTGATGAACGTGAACGCGGGCGGGGCCTTCCGGATGTCTCGAGCCGTGCTGCCGATCTTGTCACGCCGACGCGACGGCGTGATCGTGAACATCGCCAGCGTGACGGCGCTTCGCGGCAACATCGGGCAGGCGAACTACTCGGCCTCCAAGGGCGCAGTCATCGCCATGACCCGCACGATGGCCAAGGAGATGGCCCGGCGCAATGTGCGAGTCAATGCCGTCGCACCCGGATTCATCGAGACGGACATGACCGCCGACCTCTCTGACGCCGCGATGGAGTACGCACTGTCGCAGATCCCCATGAAGCGGCTCGGAAAGGCCTCCGAGATTGCGCCGATCGTCCGCTTCCTGGCCGGCCCCGGGGGCACGTACATCACGGGGCAGACCTTCGTCGTCGATGGCGGCCTGTACACGTAGAATTGCGGCGGCGTGACGGAGGCCCACGTGCCCTCCACACCGTGCATGACGATCAACCAGGCCCTTCCTGCTTAGCCTGGCGCCATGACTCAACGGTGACGAAGCAAAGACACAGGTGGCATACGAATCTCCTCCGATTCCCCTCGGAGGCACATGCGCACCGGTCTACCCACTGTGGGTACTTGGCAACCAGGCAGGTTCCGCCCTGCCTTCTCGCACAACGACCTCTCGGAGGCGGCCGCCGCCTTCCGCCACCCGGTACACATCGTCCGCGAGTCCGACGATGGACGCATCGGCGTAGCCCGGGGTGGAGTGGCACAGGCCCACGGTGCGGGATTCCCCCTGCTCGCCAGTCTCCCCCCTCTCTTTCCCGAGTGGCTCGGCGACCGGAGCTTCAACGAGACGCACGGCACCCGCTTCTCCTACATCGCCGGCGCTATGGCGAACGGAATCGCGACCACCGACATCGTGATCGCGATGGCGCGCGCTGGCATGCTCGGATTCTTCGGCGCGGCCGGCCTCTCGGTCCCGCGCATCTCCGAGGGTCTCGACCGCCTCGACGCGGCACTCGGCGGCACGTCACTGCCGTGGGGCAGCAACCTCATTCACGCCCCCAACGAGCCCGAAGTCGAGATGAAGACGGTCGAGCTCTACCTGCGACGCGGTGTGCGCCGAGTGAGCGCCTCGGCCTACATGGGCATCAACGCGATGGTCGTTCGGTACGCCTTCACGGGTGTCCGCCGTCTCTCGGATGGGCGAATCCATCGCGACAACTACCTCTTCGCCAAGATCTCGCGGCCCGAGGTCGCTGGGCGCTTCCTGTCTCCGCCACCGGCTGACCTCCTCCAGAAGATGGTTGCCGATGGTCATCTCACCGCCGAAGAGGCGGCACTCGCTGCGACCCTTCCCGTGGCCGAGGACATCATCGTCGAGTCCGACTCCGGCGGACACACGGACAACCAGACCCTCACCGCTCTGTTCCCGACGATCCTGGGCCTGCGGGACCAGCTCGTCGCGCAGCACGGCTACACGCGGCCCATTCGCATCGGTGCGGCAGGCGGCTTGGGCACCCCGAGCGCCGTGGCGGCAGCCTACGCTCTCGGTGCGGCCTTCGTCCTCACGGGCTCGGTCAACCAGGCAGCCGTCGAGTCCGGCCTGTCCGATGACGGTCGCAAGCTGCTCGCTGTAGCGGACCTCGCCGATGTCGTGATGGCCCCCGCCGCCGACATGTTCGAGCTCGGAGTCACGGTCCAGGTCCTCAAGCGCGGCACGATGTTCGGTGTCCGCGCGCAGAAGCTCTACGACGCCTACGTCAAGTTCGACGGCCTGGCAGACATCGACGCCAAGACCCGCGCCCAGCTGGAGCGCCAGGTCTTCCAGATGTCTCTCGACGATGTCTGGGCACGCACTGAGGCCTTCTGGGCCGAGCGCGATCCACGCGAGAATGCACGGGCCGCACGCGATCCCAAGCACCAGATGGCTCTCGCCTTCCGCTGGTACCTCGGGCTGTCCAGCCGATGGGCCATCGCCGGCGATCCAGGCCGAAAGATGGACTACCAGATCTGGTGTGGACCGGCGATGGGCGCCTTCAACGCCTGGGTGAAGGGCAGCTTCTTGGAGCCGCTCGAGAATCGCACCGTCGCACAGATCGCTCTCAACCTTCTCGAGGGGGCCGCTGTCGTGACACGCGCCCAGCAGCTTCGCTCCTACGGCGCCCCGGTGCCGTCCTCGGCCTTCCACTTCGAACCGCGCCCGCTCGCTTGAACGAGGTCAACATGTCCCGTCCCCGTCAGCAGCCCATCGCCGTCGTTGGCGTCTCCGCCCTCTTCCCCGGCTCCGTTGATGCCGGAGGATTCTGGCGCGACATCCTCTCTGGTCGCGACCTGGTGTCCGACATTCCAGAGAGCCACTGGCTCATCGACGACTACTACGACCCCGACCCGAGCGCGCAGGACAAGACCTACGCCCATCGCGGCGCCTTCCTGCCCGATGTGGACTTCGACCCACTCGAGTGGGGTGTCCCGCCCAGCATCGTGCCTGCTACCGACACCACGCAGCTCCTGGCGCTGATCGTGGCGAAGCGAGTGCTCGACGATGCGACCCGCGGCCAGTTCAAGGACATGGACCGCGACAAGGTCTCGGTGATCCTCGGTGTCACCAGCGCCCAGGAGCTGCTCGGGACCATGGTCAACCGCCTTCAGAAGCCGGTGTGGCAGAAGGCGCTACGCGACATGGGACTGCCCGAGAGCGAGGTCCAGGAGGCCTGCCAGCGCATCGCAGACCACTACGTGCCGTGGCAGGAGTCCAGCTTCCCGGGTCTGCTCGGCAACGTCGTCGCCGGTCGAATCGCCAACCGCCTCGACCTCGGCGGCACCAACTGCGTCACCGACGCAGCCTGCGCGTCGTCCTTCAGCGCCGTCTCCATGGCCGTCAACGAGCTCCAGCTCGGCCAGTCCGACCTGGTGATCACCGGCGGCTGCGACACGATGAACGACATCTTCATGTACATGTGCTTCAGCAAGACGCCAGCACTGTCGAAGACCGGTGAGTGCGCTCCGTTCTCGGACCGCGCCGACGGCACGCTCCTCGGCGAGGGGCTGGGCATGGTCGCCCTGAAGCGGCTCGAAGACGCCCAGCGCGATGGCGACCGGATCTACGCCGTCCTCAAGGGCGTCGGCTCCAGCTCGGATGGTCGCTCGAAGTCGGTCTACGCGCCGGTCAGCGAGGGTCAGGCAAAGGCACTCCGACGCGCCTACCAGGCCGCTGGCTACGGCGCCGAGACCGTCGAGCTCGTGGAGGCACACGGCACCGGCACCAAGGCCGGTGACGCCGCAGAGTTCCGCGGGCTCGAGATCGCGTTCGACGAGTCAGGCCGCGGAGACCGTCAGTGGTGCGCTCTTGGCTCGGTCAAGTCGCAGATTGGCCATACGAAGGCCGCTGCAGGGGCCGCCGGGCTCTTCAAGATCGTGATGGCGCTTCACGCCAAGGTGATCCCACCCACCATCAAGGTCGCTCGGCCCAACCCGAAGCTGTCGCTCGACCAGAGCCCCTTCTACCTGAACACCCGCGCGCGCCCCTGGGTTCGCGGGACCGATCATCCGCGACGCGGCTCGGTCAGCTCCTTCGGATTCGGTGGCTCGAACTTCCACCTCGCGCTGGAGGAGTACACCGGTCCCGAGGCGGCCGAGCGCACGCGAACCGTCTCGTCCGAGCTGATCGTGCTGTCGGGCTCGACGGCTGACGACGTCGTCCGCCAAGCGCGCGAGCTCGCCGACCGCAGCGATCGCGATGGTTTTCTGACCTTCGCCGCCTGGAAGACCCAGCAGGACTTCGACGCGAGCCAGCCGGCCCGCCTGTCCGTCGTCGCCTCTGACGAGTCGGACCTCGCCAAGAAGCTTCGGCAGGCCGCCGAGCTGATCAGCAAGGACGGCGCCAAGGCCTGGTCGACGCCAACGATGGTTCGCTACGCCTTTGGCGCCGAGCCTGGCGACGTGGCCTTCCTCTTCCCGGGTCAGGGAAGCCAGTACATCGACATGGGCGCGGGCCCAGCCATGGTCTGGGATTCCGCCCGCGGTGCCTTCGACCTCGCAGCCGACCTCGACTTCGGCGACACGACGCTGCACGAGGTCGTCTACCCACGCTCCGTGTTCACGGATGACGAGACGAAGGCCCAGGTCGATCGTCTACGTCGCACCGAGTGGGCACAGCCCGCCATCGGCGCGGTCAGCCTCGGTCACCTCGGCCTGCTGCGCGCTCTCGGCGTGTCCGCGGATGCCGTCGCTGGCCACTCGTACGGCGAAGTCACGGCACTGTGCGCGGCGGGTGCGCTCTCGGACACCGACCTGCTCAAGGTGGCTCGTCGCCGCGGTGAGCTGATGGCGGAGGCGGCGTCGGGCACTCCAGGCTCGATGACAGCCGTGCCCGCGGCACTCGCCGACGTCGAGGCCGTGGTCAAGAACCACCCAGACGTGGTGGTCGCCAACCACAACAGCCACCGTCAGGTGGTGCTCTCCGGTCCCACCCCCGCGATCGAGAGCGTGGAGAAGGCTCTCACGGCGGCTGGGCTCGAGCCCAAGCGTCTGCGAGTCGCGACGGCCTTCCACAGCCCCGTCGTCGCAGGCTCGGCGCCTGGCTTCACGGAGTTCCTGCAGGACGTGACCTTCGAGGCACCGACCGTTCCCGTCTGGTGCAACGCGACGGCCGCGCCCTACGCCACGGAGCCCGAGGCGATTCGCGAGACCATCGGCGGTGCCATCGCCCAGCCGGTGAAGTTCGCGAGCCAGATCGAGGCCATGTGGGAGTCCGGAGTCCGCACCTTCATCGAGGTCGGCCCCGGCAAGGTGCTCACGGGGCTCGTCGGTGACACGCTCGGGGATCGCGACCACACCGCCATCCCCATGGATCAACGCAAGAAGGACGATCTCCAGGCCCTCTGGGACGCCCTCGGCAGCATGGCCGTCGCAGGGATGTCTCTCGACCTCGAGAAGCTCTGGGCGGGCTTCCGGCTGCCGCTCGACCCTCACGACACGAAGGTCCCACGCCTCCGGCTGGCCATCAACGGCGCGAACTACGACAAGCCCTACCCCCCCAAGGGTGGCTCCGCCTCGCTCCCGACACCCAACGGCCCACGTCCAACCCCAGAGCCAGAGCGGATCGAGGTGCGCGTCGAGGTGCCTGTAGAGGTACCCGTCGAGGTGCCTGTCTACGTCACCGTCGACGGTACACCCGCAGCCGCTCCGACCTCCCCATCCCCGGTCCCCGGTGCACCGATGCCCACCCATCCCGCGGCCCCGGCCGACGACGCCTGGCTCGCAGCGTACCAAGACGCCCAGCAGGCCCTCGCCGAGGCGCACTCGACCTACCAGGCGAGCATGGCCGACAGCCACATGGCCTTCCTGCAGGCCATGGAGTCGTCTCTCCAAGGCTTCGCCAGCATGGCCTCGGGCCAGGAGCCTGCTCAAGGCACGAGCCCTGCGGCCCATACGCCCACCTTCGCTGCTCCGCCGACGGTGCCGTCCATCGCGCCGGCGCCGGTGCCTCCCGCGGCGGTCCGCCCGCCTGCACGAGCCCAGGTGGCCACGCCCGCTCCGAGCAAGCCCCCAGCCCCACGAGCTGTGCCAGCTGCCGTCGCGGCGCCTGCAGCTCCCAAGCCGCAGGTCACCCCAGCTCCGGTCGCCACCGCGCCCACCCTGGACGTGAAGGGCATCCTGCTGTCCGTCGTCGCCGACAAGACCGGCTACCCCGCTGACATGCTCGACCTGTCCATGGAGCTCGAGGCCGACCTCGGCATCGACTCCATCAAGCGCGTCGAGATCCTCAGCGCCGTTCGCGAGGAC
>PKDJ01000356.1 GCA_002862545.1 Pseudomonadota bacterium | reverse complement strand
CGCGGCGTGCCGACTCCATGCCGCGTGGGTCCTGGCGCGAAGCGTCTGGAGGTGCTCTTCGACAGTCCGATCCGCGCCGTCGCGCCAGGTCAGGCGGCGGTCTTCTACGATGGAGAGCGCGTGCTGGGTGGGGGCTGGATCGCTCGTGCCCTCCGCCCCGAAGACGCTCCGAGCACCCTCGAGGCGGGCACATGATCGCTCCTCTGGACCAACTTCAGGGGAGACTGGGCCACTGGTTCGAAGACATCACCCTGCTTGAGCGCGCGCTGACGCACCGCTCGTACGCCCACGCCATGGGGCTCGGCGACAACGAGCGCCTCGAGTTTCTCGGAGATGCTGTCCTGCAGATGGCGGTGACCCTCCACCTGCTCGGGCGCTATCCGGACCGCGCTGAGGGCGAGCTTTCCAAGCTCCGCGCTCGACTGGTCAGCCGTGCGGCACTGGCTGATCTCGCCCGCAAGCTAGAGCTGTCCGAGCTCCTCCGCCTCGATGCAGGCGCGCTCCAGCAAGGTGGGCGCGAGAACGACCGCTTGCTGGCAAACACGGTGGAGGCACTCCTGGGGGCCGTACACGAGGACGCTGGCTTCAGCCAGAGCCAAGCCGTGGTGCTCACCCTGATCGCCGACCGAGTCGAGGCCGCTACCCAGCAGGTCGATGCAGAGCGGCATAGTCCCGTGAGCGTGCTCCAGGAGCGCATCCAGGGCGAGCGTGGTGTCACGCCCCGATATGTCGACTTGGGAGAGACGGGAGACGCGCACGCCCTGACGTTCACGGTCGCCGTCGAGGTCGACGGTGAGCGCCTCGGGCACGGCGCTGGAGCGACCAAGAAGGCCGCCCGACGCGAGGCAGCTCGCGCCGCTCTCCGGTCGCTGGAGTGAAGCCCGTGGTGGTTCCGGTGGTCGGCGGTTGCTGCCCCACCTCCCCTCGCTGTCGGCTCTGCAACCCGGCCCCCTCACTCTGTGCACCCGAGACGATCGCGGCGCTGGTCGAGAGCTACCGCACAGAGAGGGCCGCACCCGACGCACCACTCGTGGTGGGCTTCTTCGGCGGGGCTCCCCCCAGTCCGGCGCAGGTCGAGGCCGCCGGGGGCTTGCCGCTACGAGTCCGAGTTCGTCCCGACCTCCTCGATCGCTCGACCGCCAAGCGCCTAGCCGAGTCGGGGACCGAGCGGATCGAGCTGGATGCGCTGTCGTTCTCTCGTGCAGGCCTGCTCGGAGTAGGGCGCACATACAGCCCCAAGCTCGTCCTCACACAGGCTGAGGGAATCCGTGCCCTGGGACTCCAGGTGGGCGTGGTGCTCGCACCCGGTCTCCCCGGCACATCCCACGCCGACGCCGTCGATGATGCGCGCCTCGCAGCTGGACGCTTCGACACGGCGCGGCTGCATCCTGTCCTCGTCATGGACCGCTCCAGCCTTCGAGATGCTCACGAAGACGGCCTCTACACGCCCCTGTCGCTGGGCGAGGCGGTGACGGTCTGCCGTGACATGGTGCGGGAGCTGCAAGCGGGGGGCACGGAGGTGATTCGAGTGGGCGTGCAGAAGTCGGATGGGGCCGGACGAGCCGTCGCCGGCCCCGCACACCCCGCTCTGCGCCAGCTGGTCGAGGCCCGCGACGCCCTCGAGCGCCTCCGCGAAGCGACGCACGATGTCCCGCGCGGCGCCGCAGTGACCCTACGCGTTGCGCGCTCTGACGAGACCACCGTGCGAGGCCCGTTCAACCAACACGTTCGCACCCTTCGCGCTGAGGGGGGCCTCCGGTCGCTGCAGGTTGTCGGCGACCCTACCCTCCCACGGGGTACGCTCCACGTGGAGGTGGATGGTGACTGAGCCGAGGCCCCGCCGATGCGGCTACATTGCGCTCCTGGGTCCGCCCAACGCGGGCAAGAGCACCCTCTTGAACCAGGTCCTCAAGAGCAAGCTGGCAATCACGTCCGCCAAGCCCCAGACGACGCGAAACCGGATCGTGGGCATCCACACCGATGGGACCATGCAGGCCGTGTTTCTCGACACCCCGGGCGTGCACGAGGCCTGGACCGAGCTGAACAAGGCCATGGTGTCACGCGCCGAGGCAGCCGTCTCCGAGGCGGACGTGACCTGCTGGCTCGGAGACATGACCGCCATGGCCCGCCGCATCGAGGCGGGACACTCGGCACTCGACGACAACGATCTGCGTGTGGCCGCCCTCCTGAAGAAGGCCTCCTGCCCCGTGGTCTTCGTCGCGAACAAGGTCGACGTAGTTCCGAAGGAGCTCATTCTTCCCGTCATCGCTGCCATCAACGAGCAGCTCACACCCGTCGCCTCGGTCCCGATCAGTGCTCTCACGGGTGACGGGGTCGCCGCACTGCTCGAGGAGCTGCGCAGCCACCTTCCCGAGAGTCCGCTCCTGTACCCCGAGGATGAGTGGGCGCAGGTGACCGAGCGATTCCTCGTTGCAGAGATCGTCCGCGAGAAGATCTTTCACCTGACGGCGCAAGAGGTTCCCTACTCCACCTTCGTCGACGTGGTGCGCTTCGACGAATCGGAGCGCGAGACGCGTGGGCTCGTCCGACTCTACGCCGATGTCGTGGTCGAGCGAGGCAGCCAGAAAGGCATCGTCATCGGAAAGGGCGGCGAGATGCTCAAGCGCATAGGAACGCTCGCGCGCAAGGAGCTACAGGAAGTCCTGGGCTGCAGGGTCTACCTCGAGCTGTTCGTGAAGGTAGAGCGCGACTGGACGCGGACAGAGCGTGGACTGAGACGAGTGGGGTTCGAAGCATGAGATGGTGCTTGCTGGTGCTCGTCACTGGGTGCACGGGCAGTGGGCTGCAGAGTGCTGTCGGCGGTGATGCAGGCACACTTGCCGCTGGTCCTGTCTTGACCACGTCCACCTCTTCCACCGACGGCGGTGATGGCGGCGGTGGCGGTGGCGGTGGCGGTGGCGGTGGCGGTGGCGGTGGCGGCACCAGCACCTCCACCACAGAGAGCGTCCCTACGGTGATCACCGACACCGAGATCTTGGCGATCTACAGTGGCGAAGCCACGGTGACGCCACCCAACAGCTGGCTCGGCACCGAGACCTTCAAGGCCACGGGCGTGGACAGCGGCGGGCTTGTCTGCGAGTACACCTGGACGACCCGAAACTGGGAGACCGAGCCCTCGGTCTCCGGACCCGACCCGCTCGCGGCCATTCCCTGCCGAGACGCCACGGGTGCACGCTGCGCGTTTGCCTTCGCGCTGGTCGCCACCGACGGGGCCGTGGACCGTGGCGTCGGCTGCGAGGCGTTCGGATTCACAGACGGTGGCGTGTTCGGGTACGGCTACCACGCCAACTTCGACCTTGGTACCGGCACTCCCCTCGGGCCGTCCTTCATGTACTACGTGAACGCTTACGGTGCCTGGCTTCCGACCTACGACCCCGTCTCGTTCACGACGGACGAGTTCACCTACAGCATCGACCTCGGGCAGCTGCCCTACTGAGACCGGTCCGAGAACCACGGTACTCTCGGTTTGCGGCGCTCTGACCCCTAGGGTACGACCGCCGCCCGGAGGCGTCATGGACAGGCTTGGAAAGACATGGTGGCGGGCAGTGGTGACTGCGTGGGTTGCACTGGCTCCTAGTGCCGCCCTCGCCGCTGGCGACGCAGAGTCCATCGTGGCGCAGATCGACGCTGTGTTTGGCGCATGGCTCGTTGCCCCGCTCGCGAGCATCTTGTTCTTCGACCTGAGCTTCGGGCTCCTCGGCGAGGGCACCGCTCTGCCGGCTGTCGTCGCGTGGCTCGTCATGGGTGCATGCTTCTTCACGCTGCGGATGCAGTTCGTGAATGTCCGGGCCTTCGGCCACGCCATCAAGGTGGTCGCCGGCACCTACGACGACCAGGAGGAGGACGGCGAGATCAGCCACTTCCAGGCCCTCTCCTCCGCACTGTCAGCGACAGTGGGGCTCGGAAACATCGCTGGTGTGGCGATCGCCATCACAGCAGGCGGCCCTGGGGCCATCTTCTGGATGATCACGGCGGGCGTGCTCGGCATGTCGTCGAAGTTCGTGGAGTGCACGCTCGGGCAGATGTACCGCGTGGTCAAGCCAGACGGCTCCGTCTCCGGCGGTCCGATGCACTACCTGTCGGAGGGCTTGGCCGAGCAGGGCTTCGGTCCACTCGGAAAGGTGCTCTCTTGGATGTTCGCCATCATGTGCATCGGCGGGAGCCTCGGCGGTGGCAACATGTTCCAGGCGAACCAGAGCTACGCCGCTATGAAGGGGATCTTTCCCGTCCTCGACGGCGCTGTCGGTAGCCTGATCTACGGCGTCACGCTGGCCTTCCTCGTCGGACTCGTGATCATCGGCGGCATCAAGCGAATCGGCGCGGCCGCTGGCCTGATCGTCCCGCTGATGTGTGGCGTGTACGTCCTGGCCGGACTGTTCATCCTCGTGGCCAATGCGAGCGCCGTGCCCGCAGCCTTCGCCGCCATCGTCACCCAGGCCTTCACACCCGAGGCTGGCTTCGGCGGACTGCTCGGCGTGCTCGTCACGGGCTTCCAGCGCGCCTCATTCTCCAACGAGGCAGGTGTCGGGTCGGCCAGCATCGCGCACTCGGCAGCCTCCACGGCGTATCCCGTGCGAGAGGGCATCGTCGCCCTGCTCGAGCCCTTCATCGACACGGTCGTCGTCTGCACCATGACGGGCCTCGTGGTCGTTGTGACGGGCGTCTACGAGGTGGAGGGCCTGGATGGTGTCGCCCTCACGAGCCAGGCCTTCGGCTCGGTCATCGGCTGGTTCCCCTACCTCCTCTCCGTCGCCGTGCTCCTGTTCGCCTTCAGCACCATGATCTCCTGGAGCTACTACGGAGAGCGCTGCGCCACCTGGGCCTTCGGAGACGCTGCGGTGCTGCCGTACCGAATCCTGTTCCTGCTCGCCGTGGTTCTGGGCTCGGTGATCAAGCTGGGCAGCGTGATCGACTTCTCCGACCTGATGATCCTGGGCATGGCCTTCCCCAACATCCTCGGGGCCATCATCCTGTCGGGCAAGGTCAAGGGCGCGCTGGACGACTACCTGTCCAAGCTCTCCAGCGGCGCCTTCGACTGACGGGCGCCCTCAGGCGGCCTCTGCACTGGGCTCCGCCGCCGTCTCCTGCGGACGTCCAGCCAGCAGCACGACGGCAATGGACGTGGCGGCGCCGAGCGGCAGCAGCAGCCACGGCGTGACTCCCAACCCGGCAGGCAGCGAGCCGACGAGGACGGCGATGGCGCCCGCGACCAAGGCATAGGGCAGCTGCGTTCGCACGTGGGTCAGGACATCGACACCCGACCCGAGCGCCGACAGGACCGTCGTGTCCGAGATCGGGGAGGCATGGTCCCCGAGGACGGCCCCATCGAGGACGGCCGCCGTGCTCGCCAGCAGCACGGGTCCAGCCCCTCCGTCCAGGGAGACCGCCAGAGGCACGACGAGAGGAATCAGCGCACCCATGGTGAAGAAGCTGCTCCCCGTGGAGAACGCCGTGAGGGCGGCCAACAGGAAGGTGAGCAGCGGCAGCATCGCTGGCGGAAGCCTGCCCGCGAGCAGAGACTTCAGGAACTCGCCAGCGCCGCAGGCCTCGATGACATCGCCCAGCGTCCACGCAAGGTAGAGCACCGCGAGCGCCTGGAAGACCGCTCGCGCCCCGTCCCACATCGCATCAGCCGCACCAACCGGCGCCAAGGCCCGCGTGCCGAGGACAGAGAGCAGCGCCAGCGTCAGGGCGCCCAGGGCCCCCAAGAGCATCGGCGTGTAGGGATCCTCGACCGCACCCAGGATCTCGAAAAGCCGCGCGCCGCTCACCTGGTCACCGAGGGCCGCCGCTCCCCCAGAGTAGAGCAGCGCGAAGGTCGCCGTGACGAGGACGAGCACCGGCAAGGCAGCGACCCATGCCCTCGCCCCGTCAGCTCGCCTCTCCCGCTGCGGCACCTCTCTCGTCGCCGCCTCGCTCTCCGCCTTCCACATCGGTCCAAAGTCGCGTCCCGAGAGCACGACGGCGCCGACGAAGGCAATCGTGAACAGGCAATAGAAGCGGTATGGGAGAGCCCCCAGGAACAGCTCGAAGGGCTGGATGTCGACTCCCGCCGGAATCGCATCTCCGATCTGCCCGACCTCGTAGCCGACCCACGTCGAGACCAGAGCGAGTGAGGCGATCGGAGCGGCCGTGGCATCCACGATGTACGCCAGCTTTGCGCGACTGACTCGAAATCGGTCGCAGAGAGGCCCCATGGCGCTTCCGACAACCAGGCAGTTCGCATAGTCATCGAAGAACACCAGCCCGCCGCCGAGCCAGCTCGCGGTCATCGCGCCACGACGGCCCTTTGCGACGCGCTCCACCAAGCGGACCAGCGCACGAGTGGCACCAGCTCGTCCCAGAAGCCCGACCATGGCTGCAACAGTGATGCTGAAGCCGCTGATGGTGAGATGCTCGCCGCTCCAGACGACATCACGCACGATGGTCAGCAGCAGGATGCCCGCGTGGATCGGGTCCAGATCCGTGGCGATGAGGACGCCGACCAGAGAAGCCGCAGCCAGGGACGGCAAAATTCGCTTCGTCGCGAGCGCGAGGATGATGGCCACGAAGGGCGCCAGCAGCGTGAGGCCACCATCCAGAGACAGCAGGGTCGAGAGCAAGGGGACCTTCCAGGGGCCAACGGGGGCGCAATGGTACCGGCTGCACGTTGGTTTCCCAATGGCAGAGACCCGAGGATATGATGCGGGTACGGAGGTTCGATGGTTGCCGCGCTCCTCGCTGCGGTCCTGGGAGCAGGAATCACGGTCATGATGGCGCTTCCCATCGCACTGCGACTTGCGGGTCGCCAGGCATGGCGCAGCCCGGCGCGACGTGACCTACGCCAGCCACTCGGTGCGGGCGCCGTGCTCGGCCCCGCCTTCGAGCCCATCGACATGGGGCCCGACCCCATGGCCTGGCCCTCCGAGGGCGGAGGCGCCTTCGTCTCCGTTGATCTCCCACCCTGGCCTTCTACGACCTGGGATGACCCCCACTTCGGGAAGAAGCGGGGGGCGACGGCACCACTGACAGTGGAGACGCAGCCTGCTCCTCCATCTCCGCGTCCCAGCCCAGCTCGACAGGATGCATCGCCACAGCAGGCCCCCCGGGCTCGGGCCCAGGCAGCACAGCCACCCCCTGGTGGGGCACCGCCGAGCGCACACGAGATCGAGCGCCTGGTCGGCACTGTCGGCCTCGCTGGAGCGGTGAAGGAGACGATGAAGCGCACCGGCTGGGACTTCCGGACGGCTGCACAGCACCTGGCGAGGTCGCGCAAGGGCCAGTGAGCCGCCACCAGGCTTCAGCCTGGCGCGTGCTCCGCCGTCCTCATGGCCTGGGCCAGCGAGCCATAAGTGGACGGTGATTCCTGCAGGCAGGATCGCACAGCACAGCCTCTGGAGCGTCGGCCGCCCACCTCCCACACGCGAGTGTTCGGCGTGCGGAGCAGTGCTGCGGGGCCTGTCCGACCGGGCGGCTGGGGTGGATCCGGTGACGCCAGAACGACATTCGCGTCGGATCGTCATTCGCCTGCGGCAGCGGGCCCGCCTCTACGCTAAGAAAGCAGCCATGAGGCGTCGTCCATTCAAGAACCCACCTCCCCCAAGCAGCCTCGGCAGCGGCCGCTACGATGTCGGTGAGCCACTCGGTTCTGGCGGCATGGCCACGGTCTACCGAGCCCACGACCACGAGCAGGGCGACGCGTGCGCCTTGAAGCTCTTGCTGCCGCACAACGCTCGCAGCGAGAAGACCCGGGAGCGCTTCACGCGCGAGGCACGCACGATGAGCCGCCTGGGCCATCCGAACATCGTGCGCATCCGAGACATCGGCGAAGAACAGGACCACTTCTACTTCGTCATGGAGCTGTGCGAGGGCGGCTCACTCGCCCACTACCTCCGTCGCACAGGCCAGAGGCCTGCTGCAGAGGCCCTCGCCTTCGTGTTTCAGGTGCTCCAAGGCCTCGCCTACGCGCACTCGCAGGGAGTTGTCCACCGCGACGTGAAGCCGCACAACATGTTGCTCACGGGTGATCAGGTCAAGCTGACGGACTTCGGTATCGCACGCACGCTCACCGCAGAGTCCGGCAACCGCATCACGGGAACGGGCGACACCCTCGGCACCCTGGCCTACATGTCGCCCGAGCAGCGCGTCGACCCACGTAAGGCGGGCCCCACCGCCGACATCTACGGTGTGGGCGCGACGCTCTACATCCTGGTGACAGGCCGCAGGCCCTTCGATCTCGCCATGGTGAGCCTCGACCCCACCGTGCTCGAGCGCCTCCCGCCTGCACTCCGCCCCGTGGTCCGCCGCTCGACGGCCCATCGTCCGGGCGATCGCTACCAGACCGCTCGTGCGATGGCCACAGCCGTGGCCGAGGCCTGGGAGGCCATGGTCCCATCCGCCTTCCGTGCGGAGAGCGTGATGGTCGGCTTTCCCGAGGTCAGTGGCTCCTCGTTAGTCCGCGCGAGCCGGCCCGAGTAGCTCAGAGCGTCAGGTCGAGGGCGGCCCGAATCCCCGAGAGGCAACGAGGAAGCGTCTCGAGGAGGACGTCGAGCTCTGCCTGCTTCGTCTCCGGACCGATGCTGATCCGGACGACCCCCTCGGGCTCCGGGTCACCCATGGCTGTGAGCACGGCGCTCGGCTCCAGACTTCCGCTCGAGCACGCTGCGCCAGACGACACGCAGATCCCCTCAAGGTCGAGTGCCTGCACCAACAGCTCCCCTCGCACGCCCGGAAACACGCAGGCCGTCGTGTTCGGCAGGGCCTCTGCGCCCACGATGCGTGCACCGAGGCCTCGAAGCCCCACACGAAGAACCCCAGTCAGCCGCCGCTGGCGCCTCTGGCGCTCGGTCAGCCGCTCCAAGGCCAAGCTGCACGCAGTCCCAAAGCCGACGACTCCCGCAGTGAACACCGTGCCCGCACGTCGCCCCCTCTCCTGGCCGCCTCCAGCCAGCAGCGGTGGGAAGGGCTCACCGTCACGCAGAACCAGTGCACCGACGCCACCCGGTCCGCCAAGCTTGTGGGACGACAGCACGACTGCCTCCGCGCGCCCCAGGGCCAGCGGCACCCGCCCCGCCGCTTGGGATGCATCGACGTGGAGGCGCATTCCTCGGCGCTCCGCAAGACCGATCGCCTCCTCGACCGGCTGCAGAACACCGGTCTCGTGATTGGCCGCCATCACCGACAGCGCCTCGATCCCCGCGGGAACATCGAGCAGTATCCGACCATCCGGCGAGACAGGGAGCGGGCAGACGTGCCCTCCAGCCTGCACGACGCGCCCCGCCGCAGCCAGCACGCAGGGGTGCTCGATGGGCGCGACAGCCACATGTCGCACACCCTGAGCAACCACTCCCGCGTACCACGCGTGGTTCGCCTCAGTAGCTCCCCCCGTGAACACCACGCCCGCCGGCGAGCCACCGACGAGTGCCGCGACGGCCTCTCGCGCCGCCTCCACCGCAGACCGTGCACGCTGCCCCGAGCGGTGTGCTGACGCCGGGTTCGCAGGCACCCCCCACCAGGGCTCCATCGCCGCACGGACCTCGCCGAGGAGGGGGCTGGTGGCGTTGTGGTCCAGGTAGATCATGGTGCACAGTCGACGAAGGGGCGGACCTTCTCTAGCAGTCGCGGCCCCACGCCCTGAACCCGTACGAGGTCGTCGGGCGTGCGGAATGGACCGCCCTCGGCCCGCTCCACGACGATGCGTGCTGCCAACACGGGACCAATACCAGGGAGCCTCTCGAGCGCCGACGCGGACGCAGAGTTGAGGTTCAGGGGGGCTGTCGGCGGTGGGGGACCAACAGGCAGGGTGGTGACGAACGGAGCCATCAAGGCAACTGTAGACGGCCCCACGCCGGGAACTCGCTGTAGCTCATGGACTGTGCCGAACGACCCGTGGCGCCGACGCCAGCTCACTACCGCCTCCGCCGTCTCTGGACCGACTCCGGGAATTGCCGCGAGAGCGATAGCGTCAGCGGTGTTCAGGTCCACGGGCAGCCCCACGAGGAGGGGGTCGGACGCCGGCCGAACTCGTGCCACGTCGCCATGGACCTCGATGCGATCGCCATGATGAAGCAGGCCCGCTGGGGCCACCTCGACGTGCCCCCCCGCCGCGGCGACGGCCGCTCGCGTCGTCGCCGGCTCGACGCGGTGCAGGCCAGGACGGGCGACATCGCCTCGAACCTCGACCAGCGTGCCCTTGGCGGCGGCTGGCTGGAGGGTGGGACGTGCCAGCAGGGCGCCGCCGACGAGGACCAGCAGGACCACCATCGCGCGCAGCGGCCCGTCGGATTCCTGCCGGCTTCGCCGGAACACAGGACGCTCAGACATCGACCGCCTCCAGAACGCGGTGGCGCGGGCCGGTGGCGCTCAAGGTCGCGACGCGCCCTTCCCCATCGTGCTCCAAGAGGATGTCTAGGCGGTCGGCAGGTAGCCAGCCTTCGACGCGGTCCGGCCACTCGATGACGACGACCCCGTCCCCCTCGATCGCCTCGTCCACGCCCAGCTGCTCCAGCTCGTCTTCGCCAGACAGTCGGTAGAGGTCAGCATGCCAGAGAGGCAGGCGCCCGCTCGGATGCAGGTGGACGATGACGTACGTCGGGCTCTGCACTCTGGTCGGGACCGCCAGTCCGGCGCCGATCCCCTTCGCCAGCAGGGTCTTTCCTGCCCCCAGATCTCCTCGGACCGCGATCACGGTCCCTGGCTCGACGCGCCGTCCGAGCGCCTCACCAAGGGCGAAGGTGTCGTCACTGCGAGGCAGGCGGATCATGCGCACGTCATGAGCTCCGCTGCCGCATGGGCCACGTGCGCAGCGATGTCGGAGGCCGTCCACCCCACTGGCCGCTGTCTCGCCAAGCTCTCGCCTGCTCGCCCGTGAACCCATGCGCCCAACCTTGCCGCGTCAAAGGCGGACAGCCCTCTGGCGAGCAGAGCACCGATCACCCCCGTGAGCACGTCTCCTGAGCCCGCGGTCGCGAGCGTGGGGCCGCCCGTCGGATTTACCGACAGCGGCCCCTCTGTCCCTGGTGCGACGAGGGTGTTGCGCCCCTTGAGCAAGGCCACGTGCCCTGTCGCTAGCGCTCGCACCGCTGCGAAGCGATCGGCCTCGACGGCCGCGGCCTGAATGCCCAGCAGACGCCCTGCCTCTCCAGCGTGTGGGGTAGCCACCTTCGCCTCACCCGCTGCTCCTCGCGTGCACGGGAGCGCGTCTGCGTCGAAGACGGCCGGCAGAGAGCCTGCCCAGCGCTCGCCGAGCCACGCCTTCATCTCTGGCGTGAGCGCCCTCCCCCCGCCGAGGCCCGGCCCGGCCGCGACTGCCGTGAACCGGGCGAGGGACAGCTCCGCGCTCCAAGGCTGCACCATCACCTCAGCGGGCAGGCCACCCAGACGACTGATCGCTCGCGCGTCGACAGCCAGCGTGACGAGCCCGACACCCGCGCGCAGAGCACCTCTGCATGTCAGGATCGCCGCGCCAGCCATCTCGGGTGAGCCTGCGACGACGAGCAGATGCCCCGAGCGCGACTTGTGGTCCGAGGGGGCTCGTCGCGGCCAGAGCGGCCCCAGGTCGGTCGCATCCGGGATCCCGGCGACCACCCGCAGTCGCTCCGGGTCCACAGCCCCGAGTCCGATGTCGACTACCTCCACCGCGCCGCACAGCTCCGCGCCACGACCGGCGAGCAGCCCCGGCTTGAGGCGACCGAACGTGACCGTGGAGCAGGCAGGGGGCACCGGGCCCATGCACCGGCCTGTGTCCGCCTGAAGGCCAGACGGAATGTCGACGGCGACCACCGGGGCTGGTGCACTGCGCATCGCCAGGAGTGCATCCGCCCACCGCCCTTCGACAGCGCGCGTCAGCCCTGTGCCAAGCACCGCGTCCACAACCAGTGCTGCCGACTGCAGACCGGCCAGGCTGCCGGAGATCGGAATGCCCAGGGCCTCGCAGAGGGCGCGATTGGTGCCTGCGTCGCCCGATGAGTGCTCTGTGAGGGAAACGATGCTGACCGGCCAGCCCCAGCCCCGGAGCCATCGCGCGATCGCATAGCCATCGCCCCCGTTGTTCCCACCCCCACAGACCACCACGGTGCCGCGAAGAGCTTGGTCCAGGTAGCGAGCACGGATGTGCGCAGCGGCTCCCGCCGCCGCGAGCTCCATAAGTGCAAACCCTGGAATACCGAGCTGTTCAATCGCCGCAGCGTCCAGGGCGCGCACCTGCGCCGCGGAGCTCACCCATCTCATGCCAGCGCCTCGGTGGCGACGGCGGCAATCCGCTCCATGGCTGCGCGCACGGCGTCGTCCGTCTCCCCTTCAACGAGGATGCGAAGGACCGGCTCGGTGCCCGAGTAGCGAAGAAACACCCTCCCCCCCAGCCCTAGGGAGGCCTCGACCTCACGGCAGGCGCTCATGAGCTCAGGAAGCTCGTCCAGTGAGGGGCGCTCACGAACACGCACCTTGGCCGTGCGCCGCGGCAGGGGCACGAAGCCAGCAAACGCCTCTGACGCTGACGCACAGCGACGAACCGCGGCGGCGACGCGGAGTCCAGCGAAGAGACCGTCGCCGGCGGGATGGTCTGCGAAGAGGATGTGCCCCGACTCCTCGGCTCCAAGCGAGGCGCGACCGGCCGACAGCTCGGCCTGCAGATGCTTGTCGCCGACTGGAGTGCGAATGATGTCGACGCCCGACAGAGCAGCCTCGAGAGCCGCATTGCTCATCACCGTCACTGCGAGCGCAGAGACGCCGAGGTGGCGGGCGAGGAGCCAGGTGACGGCGTCGCCGGGCACCGGCCGACCCTGCTCGTCTACGATGCGACAGCGGTCACCGTCGCCGTCGAGGGCGATTCCGAGGGCGCAGCCGTGGTCGACCGTCGCCGCGCCCAGCGCCTCGAGGTGCTCGGACCCACACTGCTCGTTCGGAAGGCCGCCTCCTCCGGTCACCACCCACTCGACATCGCTCTTCTCGAGCCAGTCCTGGGCCACCGCTGCTGCCCCGTTGGCGAGATCGATCGCGATCTTCATGCCCGCCAGCTCCGGTGTCACGGGCATCCGTGACAGCCATCGCCCGAGGGCATCGGGCTCGGCAGCGATCTCTCCGAATGCACTGGGCGGTGCTGGCGGCGATGCAACGAGCGCTTCCAGCGCACGCACGTCTTCGGGTGTGGGCTTGCGGCCGCCAGCTCCCAGAACCTTGAAGCCATTGTCCGGCCACGCGTTGTGCGACGCAGTGACGACGACCGCCGCGGCGCCAAGGCCATCCGCAAGCGCGCACCCGACCGCCGGAGTCGGCGCGATGCCGAGGTCCCGCACCAACGCGCCCTGAGCTGCAGCGCCAGCCATCACCGCCGCGGTGAGGGAAGCTCCGGATGGTCGGGTGTCACGAGCCACCAGCACGGGCCCCTCACTCCACACCGCGACGGCCCGCCCGAGTGCGAGCCCGACCTCGGGAACGATCGGATGGGCGCCTGCCAGCCCCCGGACGCCATCGGTTCCGAAGCGAACGCTCATCGGACGACCTCCACCGAGGATGGCTCGACTCGAACCACGGTGACACTCGAGTTCCCTGCATGCAGGATGCGCAGGCGCGTGCCCTCAGTGGGGCCATAAGGGGCCACATACCTGTCGCTGTCGGGCATCTCTGGCAGGTGAACGAACGCGACCACCTCGTCGCGCTGGAGCTCACGCAGCTCTGCGGCAGGGCCCTCTAGGGTGACCGCGACCGTCGGCGTGTTGGTCCGCCAGCCGGGCTGCCCCCAGACCGAGACAGGGACTGCGGCCAGTACCTCTCTCTCGAGATTCGGGGCCACGGAGACGTTGGCGCGCAGCACCTCGGCGCCGTCAGCCCTGAAGACTCCCCGCGGCAGCTCGAGGGGCACGAGGAGATCCTCGTCTGCCCGCAGACCAGAGATGTCGATGGGCGCCGTGCTGACCTCACGAAGTGCCTCGACGATGGCGCGGGGCCCCTCCACCGTGACCACGGCCGGGGAGAGATCGATGCTCCCCACGGCGTAGCCCGGTGCCGTCTCACCAACCTGCACGGGAACCACAGCCACCTTGCGCTGAGCCAGCTCGTCGAGCTCCAGCCGAATGCGCGCCGGCAGGACGTTCACCATGGCAATGCTGGCGCCCAGCCCCTCGACCGGGAGGCCCTCGACCACGATGTCGTGACGGCCCACGTCGAGTGCCGAGGCGTCGAGCGCGATGCTGAGGTCGCGCTCGTGGGCGCGACGCGTCGCCGCGCGGGTGCCTCGGACATCCAGGGTGACCTCTTGGACTGGAGGCTCGACAGGCACCAGTCCCGCTGGCAGCTCCCAGACCAGACGTGCACGGAGGCGCACGACCTGTTCCTCACCACCCTGCACGTAGACCCATGCCACGACAGCGACCGCGAGGGAGAGGAGCTTCAGGCGCGGGTTGCGGGTGAGCCTGCCGAGCAGTCCGTCAGCCACCACTCACCTCCGCGGCAACATCCTCGCGAGCCTCGTCGAGCTGCTCCGTGAGCAGCTGCCGGAGGTCATTCAGGTCGGCGACCGGCGTCACCTCGCCTCGGTGGGCCATCGCCACAGTGCCACGCTCCTCCGAGACGACGAGGCAGACACCATCCGTGACCTCCGAGATTCCCAGCGCCGCCCGGTGACGGGTGCCGAAGCTGCGGCTCACGTCCTTGCTGCGGCTGAGGGGCAAGAAGACCGAGGCGGCCACGACTCGATTGTCCCGAATCACGATCGCTCCGTCGTGGAGCGGGCTGGATGGATGGAACACGGCCTGCAGCAGCTCGGTCGTCACCAAGGCATCCACCGGGTGGCCGCTCTCGCACCAAGACTCGAGGGTCGCGCGGCGCTCAAGTACGACGAGCGCACCGATCCGACGATGCGCCAACGCAAACACCGCCTTGATGACCTCCTCGGCTACGGCCGTCTCGGCCGCGCGGCTCGCCGCACGAGGCGAGAACGTGCCACCCGCACGCGCCAACACTCGGCGAATGTCCTCCTGAAAGAGGATCAGGAGCGCGAGCACGACATAGACGAAGAGGTTGTCGAGGACCCAGTGGGTCGTCGACATCCCCAGGAGCTCTGCGGCCACGTACAGCGCCCCGACCAGAGCTAGGCCGACGAGCGACTGCATGGCTCTCGTTCCGCGAATCGTGACCAGCAGCCGGTAGATCACGATCGCAAGAAGGACGATGTCGATCCAATCGACCAGGGTAGCTGTACCGAAGGGCGTCTCGGCGAGCCAGGCCCAGACCGCCCTCATGACTGCCCCCGACATGCGCGGAAGACCGTCAGAGCCTGGCGCGTCTCCGCGACGTCGTGAACGCGCAGCACGTCTGCCCCCCAGGCCGCCGCCGCCAGCGCCGCACCGACCGAGCCTGCGACGCGATGCTTCGCCTCCGCTACCCCGGTGAGCTCACCGATGAAGCGCTTGCGTGAGGCACCGATGAAGGTGCGGTACCCGAGCGCCGAGAGACGTGGCACGACCGCGAAGAGGCGGGGGTTGTCCCCCGGGCGCTTCCCAAAGCCTATGCCCGGGTCGAGGAGAATGTGTGCCCTGGCCACGCCTCGGCTCTCCGCATGCTCGGCGCGTGAGCGTAGGTGCTCGACCACCTCGCCCTCAAGGTCACCGTACGACGTGTCTGCCTGCATCGTCTGCGGCGTACCACGCATGTGCATCAGCACGAGCTGCGCGCCAGCCTCACGAACCACGTCAGCCATCTCCGGGTCACCGAGCGCGCTCACGTCATTCACGACCGACGCGCCCACGGCGCAGGCGCGCGCGGCCACCAGAGCACGGCGCGTGTCGATCGAGATCACAGCCTTCGGGCGCCTCTCGTGGACACCCGCCACCACGTCTTCGACCCTCGCCAGCTCCTCATCGACGGGCACTGGAGCGGCGCCTGGACGGGTAGACTCCCCGCCGATGTCGACCCAGTCGGCCCCGTCGTCGAGCAGCTGCAGCGCATGAGCAATGGCCGCCTCCGCGTCTCGCAGACGCCCCCCATCCGAGAAGCTGTCGGGGGTGACGTTCACGATGCCTGCGATCAGAGGCCCATCCATGCGAAGCCCCGCGGCGGAACCGGACCCGCCTCTTCCACGAGCTGCGCAAACTCGTCCGCATCGAGAGACTCGCGATCGAGGAGCGCCTCAGCGACCTGATGAAGCACGTGAACGTTGTCGGTGAGGATGTTGACAGCGGCATCATAGGCGCGCTGAACCATGCCTAGCACTTCCTTGTCGATCCGCTGCGCGGTGAGCTCAGAGTAGTTCTTCTGACGCGTGATCTGTCGACCGAGGAACACCTCGCCCTGCGACTCGCCCCACGCGATCGGTCCCAGCTCGTCGCTCATCCCGAGATCGCAGACCATGTGGCGCGCAAGCCGGGTCGCTTGCTGGATGTCCTGCTGCGCGCCCCCCGTGACCTCCTCCATCGCGACCTCTTCCCCAGCACGACCGCCCATCATCATGACGATCTTCTTGAGCAGGCCGAAGCGGTCCATGGAGAGGCGGTCGGACTCGGGCAGCGTCCACGTGAGACCCAGGGCGCGCCCGCGCGGCACGATGGTGACCTTCTGCACCGGGTCGTGACCCGGAAGCAGGTGAGCGATGATCGCGTGCCCTGCCTCGTGGTACGCGGTGTTCTTCCGCTCGAGCTCGGGCATGACGAGCGACCGCCGCTCAGGTCCCATCACGATTTTCTCTCGGGCCCCGAGAAAATCGGTCATTGCAACGTGATCTTTGTCGCCGCGAGCAGCGAGCAGCGCGGCCTCGTTGCACAGGTTCTCGAGGTCTGCACCCGAGAAGCCGGGAGTGCCCTTGGCGATCACATCCAAGGCGACATCGTCTGCCAGAGGCAGACGGCGGGTGTGAATGCCGAGGATTGCCTCGCGTCCCCGAACGTCCGGCGCAGACACGATGACCCGCCGGTCGAAGCGGCCAGGACGGAGGAGTGCTGGGTCCAGCACGTCAGGACGGTTCGTGGCGGCCATCAGGATCACTCCCTCTGTGCCTTCGAAGCCGTCCATCTCGACCAAGAGTGCATTCAGCGTCTGCTCACGCTCGTCGTGGCCGCCGCCGAGGCCGGCCCCCCGATGCCGACCAACGGCATCGATCTCGTCGATGAAGATGATGCAGGGGTGATGCTTCTTCCCCTGCTCGAAGAGATCGCGGACCCGGCTCGCACCCACTCCGACGAACATCTCGACAAAGTCAGAGCCCGAGATCGTGAAGAACGGGACTCCCGCCTCTCCTGCCACCGCGCGCGCCAGGAGGGTCTTGCCCGTGCCGGGCGGCCCCATGAGGAGAACACCCTTCGGAATTCGCCCACCGAGACGTGTGAAGCGCCGCGGGTCTTGGAGGAAAGCGACAATCTCACGCAGCTCTTCCTTCGACTCCTCGATTCCAGCAACGTCCGCGAAGGTGATCCGCTTGCTGGCGTCAGTCTGCATGCGCGCGCGGGCCTTACCGAAGCTCATGGCACGGCCGCTCGTGTTGTTCAGGTTCCGCATGAACCACACGAACAGGACAATCACCACGAGGAGCGGGACCATCGTGAAGATGGCGGTGAACCAGAGAGACTCGTCCTCCACCTTCTCGAAGCTCATCTGCACGCCATGAGCGGCGAGCGTGTCGAAGACCGGCTCGATGGTCTCTGGGCCCGTGGTGGAGAACCGCAGACCGCTGGTGTATTGCCCGTCGAGGCGCTGACCCTTGACCGTGACCTCGCTCACCTGATCGGCCTCGACCCTCTCCATGAACGTAGAGAAGGTGACCGTCTCTCCCTTCTGCCCGGTCTGGGCGTTGAATAGGAAGAGCAAGAGGAGCGCGAGCACGATCAAGAACCAGAACGTGTTTGCCTTGGAGAGACTACGCATTCCGACTCACTGGTGGCAGGTGCCGCAGTCCTCAGACTTAACACCCGAACCGCCGTCGTCTAGCGCCCTTCCACGTCCCGGACGGTCACGCTTCCGCCACAGACCACAAAGACGCTGCCCGCAGCGCGCACACGCCCCCTCCCCTGCCGTGCAGCAGCGATCACGGCGTCGAGACTCGCAGCACTGGCCCGAGGGACGGCGGCGAGCAGCGCCCGGCGCACAACCGGAGTCGGACCCTCGGCGACCCAACCGGTGGGCCAGGGAGGAGTGTGCCGCGCGGCCTCCTCGCCCAGCCAGGCATCTACGTCTGCAGCGTGTCGAGCGCTGCGAGCGATGGCCGCCGCAGCTCCCGGGCGAGCCGCCTCCAGCAGCGGCAGGACCTCGTGCCTGAGGCGGTTCCTCAGCGGTCCATGGCTCGCGTTGCTGGGGTCTTCGACCCAGCCGAGTCCTCTCTTGGCTGCCCACGCCACCAGACTGTCCCGCGACTCGTCGAGGAGCGGACGCACGTAGCGCCCACGTCGCCGAGCCATCCCCGCGAGCCCACGCACTCCGGTCCCCCGCAGCAGGTGGAGCAGGACGGTCTCCGCGAGGTCGTCCGCATGATGTCCGAGGGCGATGCGATCCGCCGCCACCCCCTCAAAGGCGGCGTAGCGCGCCTCGCGCAGGTGCTCTTCCGAGGTGGACTTCGGACTCACTGCGAAGACCCGGCACGGCAGGCCCAAGCTCGCTGCATGCGCCTCGACCCATGCCGCATGCCGCGCTGCATGAGGGGTGCCGTGATCCACAGTGACCACCATGAGCTCTCCGCGATGCCATGCGGCGATCTCGACGAGGACGTCGAGCAGGACCACACTGTCCATCCCGCCCGAGACGGCCACCGCGATCCGCTGTCCAGGCTCCCAGAGGGTGTGGCTGGCTATCGCCTGCCCGACGCGATGCCGCAGTCGCAGCGCCCCACTCACCGGGCCTCCCGGCTCGCGAGAGCCACCACGGCCTCCCATGAATCGGGCGGGGTTCCATCCAGCAGGGCTCGGTTCGTGCGCTCGGCCCCACAGGCTGCACAGCGGTAGTGAATCACCCAGTGGCCTCGGCGCTGCTCGACCCAGGACGGCTGCAGCACTCCGCCGCAGTCCGCCGCCCGATCGCCGGGCACGACGTCGACATGGACCGAGCAGAGGCAGAACGGGCAGTGGTCACGTGCGGTCCGCCCGTGAGCCGGGACCGCACGGCCACATGCGACGCAGCGGAAGGACTCGTCCCGATGAACCGGGTTGGAGCGCTCTCTCGACGCGCTCTCACGGCCTCTTGCGCGCCGCAACAGACGCTTCGCTGGCCAGGTCGAGGCCTCCGGAGGCAGCGGCACTCCACGGGCCTCCGCTTCCTGTACCAGCGCCTGCCGCAGCTCTGGGTCGGCATCGACCAGGCTCGCAGCGCGCTTCACGTCGCCTCGGCTGCGGCATCGCTCCAAGAGTGCGCGAGCCCGCTCTCGAGCACTCACTCAGCCCGCCTGATGCGAACGGACAGCACCCGATCCCCGCGCTCCAGGTGCCGCACCACATCCATGCCGCGGACCACCTGCCCGAAGTGCGTGTACTCCCCATCGAGGTGAGGCTGCGGAGCAAGCGTCACGAACCACTGGCTTCCTCCCGTGTCCGGCTCTGCGCGTGCCATACCTACGGCCCCCTCGACGAAGCCGCTCAGCGAGACCTCGTCTGGGACGGACCAGCCAGGCCCCCCCCAGCCGTCGCCTCGGGGGCATCCCGTCTGCGCCACGAAGCCAGGCACGACGCGGTGCCAGGCCTGCCCGTCGAACCAGCCAGCGTCCGCCAGTCGAGCGAAGTTCACGACGGTCAGCGGGGCACGCTCTGGATAGAGCTCGATGTCGAACACGCCATCCGTGGTCTCGACGCGCGCACCTCTGAGTCCCCGCAGCTCGCCGTCTCTCGGCACGCCGGTCAGGACCTCGACCGGCTCGCCTCCAATCTTCACAGAGCGTGGCCGTCCCGGCTCCAGGTGAGGGCTGTCGAAGGGCAGCTCGAGACCCTCCGCAGCAGCCTCGGCGGCCAACCTCAGGCGTGGCTCAGCGCCTACGCTCTTTGCCAAGCGCCCCTGCACCGCCGAGCGAAGCCGCCAGGCAGCGCGTGGCGCCTTGTCGAGGAGGGCGACGACGCCCTCGAGAACCGTGATGATGACGCGCTCGTCGGCCTCATCTCGGAGCGCATCCTCCAGCACGGCCACCGCTGTCTCGGGATCGGCGCGCTCGATGATGAGTGCGAGACCGAGCTCGCGCACCAGCGGATCGGTGGCTTCCGACAGCGGCCTGCCGGTACCCGGGCGCTCAACCAGCTCCGCCGCAGCGGCCACCCGCACTCCAGGGTCAGCGTCGGTCAGCGCTAGGCCGAGCAGCTCCTCGTCGGATGCCCCCGCGACGCTCGCGGCTCGAACCCGCGGCGGGGCATCGTCCTGCACTCCAGCGCCACCGAGCGCAGCGGCCACCGCCGCTTGCCTCCAGACGTCTGAGGTCTGCGCGAGCACCCCGCTCAGCGCCTCCACAGCAACGTCGTCGCCGGCTCGTCCCAGGGCACCCACAGCCTCACTCACGACCCATGGGTCCTGGCTGGCGAGAAAGGGCGCCACGATGTCGGCAGGCACATCGGAGCCGGCCGCCTGCAGGGCGGCGACCTGCAGATGACGCGAGGGGTCCGTGATGGCCACGATGAAGAGATCGACCCGGGCATCCAGCTCGAGCGCTGGCCAGACCGCCCGGAGGAGCCAAGCGCGAGCAACCTCTGAGCCGGCCCCCTCGACAGCTCGGGTTGCCTCGGCGACGAGGTCAGGCTGATCCCCAAGTCCGATGCGCCTCAGAGCATACGCGGCCGCCTCGACCGTGCGCCGGTCCGGCCGAGAGAGCAGCCGCACGAGGGCTCCGGTGGCGCGCTCGACGCCGTACACGTCGCGGCGTCCCATGCGTCCGAGCGCATGGGCTGCGGCAGCCGCATAGGGCCACTGCTCGGCCAGTGCGGCAACGAGCGTCTCGACGTCCCGCGCGTCGCCTTGATGCCCGAGCCCCTCGATGAGTGAGACCCTGACCCCCTGCGCCTCGCGGGCTCGGGGGCCGAGACCTCGGGCCGGCGGTGTCTCTGCGAGCCAACTCCGCAGAGCAGGGCCAGCCCCCGGCGTCGTGGCCAGGGCGCGTGCGGCGGCGAGGCGCACCTCGGCCTCCTCGTCGCTGCGTGCCGCCTCGATGTACGGCAGCGCGTCCGAGGAGCGCAGGCGCCCGAGCGCACGAAGGGCCCCGACCCGGTCAGCTGGCTCTGCCATGAGCGCAGCCAGCTCGCTCGCCGGTGCACGCGCCCACTCCAGCTGCGCAATCTCCGCTGGCGCGGCGACTGCGGCGACCGCCGCGAGCACGATCGCCAACATCACTCGAGCGCGGCCTCGGCCGCCTCGATGCCGGAGCCACCGAGCGCGAACGGTGAAGGGTGAGTGGCCGCAGAGCAGAGAAACAACCCGGGAATGGGCGTGCTGTACTGGGAGAGTCTCCTCGACGGGCGCATGACCCAGCTCTGATCCAGCGTGATCTCTCCATGCCAGAGGTGACCGCCCTGCAGCCCCCGCGCCTCGAGGTCCGCAGGGGTCAGGACCGCTTGTGCAAGCACACTCTTCGCCAGACCGGGGGCTGCATCGTCGAGCAGCGCGACCACCCTCTCCCCGAGCGCCGCACGATCCTCCTCGCTGAAGCTACGAGTTGCCTCCAGGGAGACTCCGTGCGCATGTACGGTCACGACATGATGTCCCTCTGGCGCCAGCTCCGGGCGGGACAGAGACCACTGACGCGCATCGAGTGGCGGGGCCTCCGACACGCCTCGGTACTTGACCGCGTCGCGCGCCCGCTCGAGCTGCACAAGCGACGTGGCAGTCCGCAGACGAGCGACGGGCTCGCCGTCGACCGCGAGTGGTGCACTGAGCGCGAGCTGGACAATTGCGATGTCTCCTCGTGCCCTCCACCCCTCGAGTGGCTGCTCCAGCTCTGGAGGGATGGCGAGCGGGTCGAGCCAGCGCGCGAGAAGGGGTTCCGGTGCACCCGCGACGAAGACGGTGCGTGTCTCCTGCATCGCCCCGTCGATCTCGACTCCATCCGCGTGCAACGGACCGACTCGAACGCGCTGCACTGACACGCCGGTTCGAAGCGTCACACCCGCCGCCTCCGCGGCCGAGACGAGGGAATCCACGAGGCCGGCCCCTCCCCCCACCGCCTCGGATGCCGCGGTGACCGCTCGGAACAGGAGTCCAGGCGTCGTGATGGGGTCGAAGGGCCCGAGGCGGCTTCCGGCGAGCCCTGTGAGCGCCACCGATGCTGCTGCAGGGCCCCTGACCTCGAGCTCCTCGAGGTAGTCACGCAGTGAGAGCGGACCGCGGCGCAGGAGGGTGTTCAGGGTTCCCGCACCGAGCCGCCTGAGTGCAAAAGCCTTCGCGAGTGCTGGCCAGGCGCTCGCCTCGGCAGCGATCGGTGGAGGCGCGCTCGTCGCCACACTGTGGAGGAACTTTCTCGGTCGCGCCAGCCATGCGCCGTGGGTCGAGAGAGGCCCCTCTGACGAGGTCAGGTCACCTGCATGCGTGACCTCGCCCACCCGAATCGCAGGAGGGGCTGCAGCCTCGAGCCCATGACTTCCGAGGTCGAGGTAGTCGAACAGGTGCGGCGACAGCGGGAGGTCATGGTGCAGCCCCGGCGCGGTGAAGCCGGGGTGGAACTCGTCCGCCGCGTGGGCCCCGCCCGGCGTCGCCGCCTCGTCCACGACGAGGACCTTGAACCCCTCACGCGCGAGCGTCACCGACGCGGCGAGGCCCTCAGGGGATGCACCAATGATGACAGCATCCCAGCTCACACGGCCCCCTGCTCGAGCATGGAGAGCGCGGCGAGCGCCCCCGGTGCGGCCATGACGCCGCCGCCTGGATGAGCGCCTGACGCAGCGAGCCAGAGGTTGTCCACGGGTGTGCGGAAGCGGGCCCAGCCAGGCGCTGGACGCTGGAAGAGGAGCTGGTCGAGCGACAGCTCACCGTGGAAGATGTTCCCCTCCGTCAGTCCGAACTCCTGCTCAAGGTCCCATGGCGACAGCACCTGCATGTGCAGCACCTTGTCTCGCAGCCCAGGACTGTACTCTTCCAGCGTGTCGAGTACGGTCTCGCCGAAGGCCTCGCGATGCTTGGGCCAGCTCTCTGGGCCATCCGCAAGGTGATAGGGCGCATACTGCACGAAGGCCGACAGCACGTGCTTCCCCGGCGGGGCCATGCTCGGATCAAAGAGGCTCGGGAAGACCACGTTCAGGTAGGGCCGCCGCGAGTACGTGCCGTACTTCGCCTCGTCGTAGGCCCGAGAGAGGTAGTCCACGCTCGGAGCGATGGCGATGTCGCCCATCACGTGCGGCCCGATGCCCGGCCGGCCGCTGAACTCCGGGAAGGCATCGAGGGCGATGTTCACCTTCCCCGAGCTGCCCCGCAGCTTGTAGCGGCGAAGGTCCGCGGACAGACCAGGTGGTAGCTCCTCCTCTCCGACCAGCTGCAGGAAGGTCCGCCGAGGCTCCATGCCGCTGATGACGACATTGGCCGTCAGCTCGTCGCCGGAGCCCGCGAGCACCACGCCCGTGGCGCGCCCATTCTGGACGACGATGCGCTCCACCGGGGCCGAGGTGCGGATCTCGGCACCGTGCGCGCGTGCGCTCGAGGCAATCGCCTCGCTCACGGCGCCGTTGCCTCCTCGTGCAAACGCCCATGCCCGGGACGAGCCATCAATCTCGCCCATGTAGTGGTGAAGGAGAACGTACGCCGTGCCTGGGGAGCGCACGCCGAGCATGGTGCCGATGATGCCGCTGCAGCTCATCGGGGCCTTGAGAGCGTCCGACTCGAACCAGCGGTCCAAGAAGTCCACGGCACTCATGGTCGTGATCTGCATCTGCAGGTCGAGCAGGTGTTCTTCGAGGGCCAGGAAGCGACGCCCAAGGCGACCGAGCTGAATCAGATCTCGTGGATGCAGGGAATCCGGAGCAGGGGCCTGGTCGTCGATGAACGCCTTCGCGAAGCGGGCAAGGTGCCCCATCGCCTGGCCGAACTCGGGGTAGACCTCGGCGTCTCGCTTGGAGAAGCGGCGAATCTCTTCCCGGGTCGCGTGCGGGTCTGGCCAGCGACACAGTCCTGGACCGTCGCGGTGCGGCGTGAAGGAGGCCTCGAGCGGGATGAGCTGGAGGCCGTGACGAGCAAGCTGAAGATCGCGAACGACCCAGGGCCTGAGCAGGCTCACTACGTAGCTGCAGACCGTGTACCGGAATCCCGGGTGGTGCTCTTCGGTGACAGCGGCACCGCCGACCCGAGGCCGGGCCTCGAGCACGAGCACGCGCCGACCTGCCCGCGCCAGATAGGCCGCAGCAGTCAGGCCGTTGTGTCCTCCACCCACGACGATGGCATCCCAGTGTCCGGCGCTCACGTCGCCCTCCGTGCACGGCCACCTGGCGTGCTGCGCTTCCGAGGCGGATCGAAGAATGGTCGCTCGACCACCGTGCCAGCCACGCGCCGCCGCTGGAACTCGACGGTGTGCTCGACCTGCAGCTGAGTGCCCGTGGCCGCATGCGCGGACTGGAGTGTCGCCAGGGCGAGGTAGCGCTTGAGCAGCGGCGACCAGGTGTGGCTGGTCACGTAGCCGACCTGCAGCCCCCCCTCCCGACGCCACCATGACCCACACGATCGGCGTGGGGCTACACCTAGCGAGAGCCCCTATCGGCCTATGGAGCGATCCTACCGAGCGTTTGCCTCTAAAACAATGGCCGCTGCGAAGCACAAGTGCTGGGCGCCTCGCGCAAGGTGAGCCTGCCGCTCACCTCGTGGCCCCTCACCCGCGCTGCACTCGGGACACGGGTCGGGGTTTGCC
>PKDJ01000191.1 GCA_002862545.1 Pseudomonadota bacterium | reverse complement strand
ATCATTGAAGATGTTGCAGTTCTGGTAGATCTCGAGGAAGGACGTGCCAGAGTGAGCCTCTGCGGCCTCGAGGTGGTCGCGCAGGTGGGCGGTGAACACGTCGACCGAGCGCGCGGCGTAGGTGCAGTCGGCACCCAGGGCGACCTGAAGGGGTTCGAAGGGGTGGTCGAGCGAGCCCATCGGGGAGGACTTGGTGCGCTTACCGACCTCGCTGGTCGGCGAGTACTGGCCCTTGGTCAGGCCGTAGATCCGGTTGTTGAACAGCAGGACGTTGATGTCGACGTTGCGGCGCAGGAGGTGGATGACGTGGTTGCCACCGATGGAGAACGCATCTCCGTCTCCGGTGATCAGCCACACCGACAGGTCGGGCCGGGTCGTCTTGAGGCCTGTGGCGAACGCGGGAGCACGCCCGTGAATCGTGTGGAAGCCATAGGTCTGCATGTAGTAGGGAAAGCGGCTGGAGCAGCCGATGCCGCTGATGACGGCGAAGTTCTCGCGCAGGATGCCGAGCTTCGCGAAGGTCGCCTGCACCTGCGACAGGACCGAGTAGTCGCCACAGCCGGGACACCAACGGACCAGCTGGTCCGTCATGAAGTCCTTCTTCTTGTAGGTAGGCATGGTCATGCGGCACCCCCGACGGCGGGCAGGATGGCGTCCACGAGCTCACGGACGAGGAAGGGCTGGCCCTGAATCTTGCTCACGGGCTGAGCGTCGATGAGGAACTCCGTGCGAATCAGCCGCACGAGCTGCCCCAGGTTGAGCTCGGGGACCAGGACGCGGTCGTAGCGCCGCAGGATGTCATGCAGGTCTGCGGGGAGTGGATTGAGGTGGCGTAGGTGAACCTGACCGACGTGGTGTCCATCGCGTCGCACGTGGTCGACGGCCGCTCGAATGGCGCCGAAGGTGCTGCCCCAGCCGAGCACGAGCACGCCGTCTTCGTCGCCGTGCACCTCGGTGGGGGGAATCAGGGCTGCGACCCGTCGGACCTTCTCGGCGCGCACCTCACACATCGCCTGGTGGTTGGGTGGGTCGTAGCTGACGTTCCCCGTCTCGGCCTGCTTCTCGAGCCCGCCGATTCGATGCTCCAGACCCGGCGTGCCGGGGATGGCCCACGGGCGAGCCAGGGTGTCGGGGTCGCGTGCGTAGGGGAGGAAGGTCTCGCCATCGTCGGTGGCGAAGGTCGGCGTGAGATCAGGGAGATCCTCGACCGCGGGAATCGGCCAGGGCTCGGCGCCGTTGGCGATGTAGCCGTCCGACATCAGCATCACGGGGACCATGCGCTGGGTGGCGATGCGCACGGCCTCGAGGGCGATGTCGAAGCAGTCGCTCGGACTGCGGGGAGCGAGGACCACGCAGGGCGCCTCTCCGTTTCGGCCGTACATCGCCTGCAGCAGGTCGGCTTGCTCGGTCTTGGTCGGAAGGCCGGTGCTCGGTCCGCCACGCTGAACACAGACGACGACCAGCGGCAGCTCGGCCATGACGGCGAGCCCGATGGCCTCGGCCTTGAGGGCCAGGCCTGGGCCCGAGGTTCCCGTGACGCCGATGTGGCCGCCGTAGGAGGCGCCGATCGCTGCGCACACCGCCGCGATCTCGTCCTCAGCCTGGAAGGTCACGACGCCGTGGTTCTTGAAGGGTGCGAGGGCGTGGAGGATGTCCGAGGCCGGCGTGATGGGGTAGCTGCCGTAGAACACGAGGCGGCCAGACTGCTGAGCGGCCGACGCCAGGCCGAGTGCGAGCGCCGTGTTGCCCGTGACGTTCCGGTAGGTGCCCGGGGGGAAGGTCGCGGGGGCCACCTCGTAGGTGGTCTGAAACAGCTCGACGGTGATGCCGTAGCTGTAGCCGGCACGGAGCGCTGCGAGGTTGGCCTCGAGGTAGGGAGCTCGGAACTTCGACCGCATCCAGCCCTCGGTGGGCTCCATGGAGCGTGAGTACACCCAGTACATCATGCCGAGTGCGAAGAAGTTCTTGCAGCGGTCCGCTTCTTTCGCGTTCAGTCCGTGCCCCTCCACTGCCTTCTTCGTCAGGGTGGAGATGGGGGCTGCAACCACGCGGTAGCCCTCCAGAGTGTCATCCTCCAGGGGGCTCTGCTCGAGCCGGGCTTTCTTGAGGTCGGCCTTCCTGAACTTGTCGGTGTTGACGACGACGATGCCGTTCGGGCGGAGCTTGGGCAGGTTGGTGACGAGGGCCGCGGGATTCATGGCGACGAGGACGTCGGTGTCGTCGCCGGGCGTGAAGATGTCCTCTGCGGCAAAGTGAAGCTGAAACCCAGACACGCCCTCGCGGGTGCCGGCCGGAGCGCGAATCTCGGCCGGAAAGTCAGGGAGGGTGGCGAGGTCGTTCCCCGCGAGTGCCGAGGTGCGGGTGAACTGGCTCCCGAGGAGCTGCATCCCGTCACCAGAGTCACCGGCGAACCGAATGACCACCTTGTCGACGGTGTGGGTCGTCGTCTGCGCGTCCATGCGCTCTCCGGGCGGGCATAGTCGGGGGAGCTAACACCCGTTCAGAGGCAGGGCACGGTCACCGCGGCGCGAGTGGCGTGCCACCACAGTGCCGGCCTGGGCCATGGTCGTGCCACCGACTGATCGCCTCGTCATGTGGACCCGTTCGCCAGTCCGCGCGGTCAGCGGGTGGGGCGGCGGGCACGGCATCGAGGGCCAGCTCGAGCGTGACCTTGGCTCCTGCGCGTGCGAGTGCCTCGAAGAGGCGGATGTCGAGGTTGTCCGTGTCGTCGCACTGGAGGTGGTAGCACACGTCATAGGCCACGTTGGCGTCGCCGCCCCAGGAGTCCTCCTCTCCATAGGTCTTGCTGTTGGAGGCACCCGAGAACACGCCTCCGGTCGGCACACCGACCTGCTGGAATGGCAGGCTGTCGGAGGGCACTCCGGCACTGACGGGGACGGGCTCGACCCCATCGGCGCGCAGGGCACGGTTGAGCGACTTCTCGATGGCCTCGGAGCCCGGCGGAGAGACGACCGGCGGGAACAGGGCGTAGCCGGCCGAGCCGTCCCCGTCGTAGACGAACGGGGCGCCATTGGGGGACGCCATCATGTCGAAGTTCAGGTATGCGTCGAGTCGGTCGAGCTCGGCTGGAGCCGTGGCAGCCATGTCGGCGACCCAGGTTGCCGACCCGATCAAGCCGAGCTCCTCTGCACCCCAGAGCGCGAAGCGAACCCTGACCTGCTCGTCGAGACCCTGGGCCTTCATGGCCTCGGCGAGGGCCAGCACGAACGCGGAGCCGGAGCCGTCGTCGTTGACGCCCGGTCCGGCGGGCACCGAGTCGAGGTGGGCGCCGACGAGCACAGTGTGGTCGCTCGTGCCGCCGGTCGTCTCCGCGAACAGGTTCCAGGTGGGCTGTGCGATGAGCTCGGCCTCGACCAGCACCCGGAGCTCTGCGGGGGGCTCGTTCACCCAAGCCTCCCCCTGCGCGAACGACAGTCCCAGCACGGGAACGTCGGCGAGAGTCGCGCCGTCGAGCACCCCCTCGAGCGTCTCGGTCCTGCCGGAGTTGCCCTCGTTGTAGATCAGCACGGCCGATGCCCCCGCAGCCACGGCATTCGCGACCTTGTCGACGAAGAAGCAGGTGCCACGTTGGATGAGCGCGATGTTGCCCGCGGGGAAGTCGGCGAAGTCTTCGGTCTCGCAGCCGCTGGTGCTGTCGACCTCGTCGCTGGGTGGCAGAAGGGGGTCGACCGCAGTGACCGGGGCGGTGATATCGCCAGCGCCACTACCATAAAAGATGCTGTAGTCCTCGATGGACACACCATCTGCCTCGAGCGCGTCATCGCCGAACTCGATCCACTCCAGGTCGAACTCGTAGCGCTCCGTGGTGTAGCCGGCGGCCTCCAGCACCTCAGTCGCGTAGTCGACGCTCGCAGCGTAGCCAGGCGCGCCAGCGGCGCGGTTGCCACCGTTCTCGTCTGCGATCCGGCCCCAGGCCGTGACGTGGGGCTCGAGAGCGCTCCATCCCACAGCATCGGCCAGCGCCGTCACGCGGGGATCCGTGTCGCTCGGCGTGGCCGTGACGGTGCCACTGCTGGTGTCGACAGCCTCGGTGGTGGTGCCGTCGTCTCTGGACGGTCCGGGCCCGGATGAGGTGCAGGCGAGCAGGACGAGGGTGATGAGCATGGGGCCTCCGGCGGGGAGGGTGCCTCACAGCGCCCGGGATCGCCCGTGTTGTGGCGGCTTCTGACTGACGCTTCACAGCTGTTCTGCCGGCGCGACGCGGCCGCCCGCGCCTAGAGCTCCTCCCAGGTCCCGCCGTCGGGGGTCGGGAGGTCGGCCAGCACGGCTTGCTCGGCCTTCTGAATTGCGCGTGAGAGGCTCGCTAGCACGCGCTCCTCCATCGGGTCCACGGTGAAGGCGAGTCCGAAGAGTCCACCCGCCGAGCGCGCCACAGCGAGGCATTGCCGCTGGACCGAGTCGAGCACGTCTGCCGGAAGCTCGGCTCCCAAGCCCGAGTTGCGCTGGGCCAGCTCGACGAGGAGGGCCTGACCTCGCTCCGCCGTCGGTCCATGAGGCCCCCGCTCCAGCCAGCGCGCGACGACGTCCCAGGCCTCGCCCGTCACGCCGAGCTGTCCGGCTGCGGTGCGGATCATCTCCGCCTCGGGGCCTTGCACGGTGCCGTCTGCCCAGGCGATGCGAACCAGAGGAAGCAGCAGGATGGCACGCCAAGAGCGTCTCGTGATGCCGAGATGTGACAGGGCCGCCAGCAGCTCGTCGTCCGTCATGGCGTCTCCGCGCCGGGGGGTGGGGGGAGTGAGCGGCAGCGGTGAGTCTCCTGCCGCCGGACCACGCGAAGATGCCACGACGCGACGAGGCTGAGCACGGAAGAACGCCAGTCCCGGGCGGGAGCGCGGCGCTGGGTGAGGTGGCTCGAGGTGCCTGGGGGGAAGGGCTTTCGGGGCGAAGGGCGGCGTTTCAGGTTGTGTTTCGCGGTTGTGGTGATGCCTGATTCTCGTGCTGGTGCGCGCACGGAGCGGCGTGCTTGCGGTCTTGCCCGCGGTGGCTCGCTACCGCGGCACCGTCGGGGCGTCGTCGATCACGCCGCTCGCGAGGAAGGCATCGACCTGTCGAGCGATGTCGGCGTCTGCGAACAGCGCGTCTTCGCCGCGGTCGGAGAGGACGGTGGCGGCCGTGATGCCGCTCGGGTTGGGCCGAATGTCGTCGCTCGCCTCGGCCAGACCCGGCACGGGCGTGACGCCGTTCGCCAGCTGGCGGGTGTAGAGCAGGCGCGCCGCAGCCTCCTGGAGCTGCTCATCGACCGAGCCGCCGCGTCCGATGACCTGGAGGACGTGGCGGGGGGCAAGGAGTGGCTCGCGGTGCACGAACTCGTAGCTGTTCATCGGATCGATCGGGTCGAAGTGAATGGCCTCCATCGACAGCAGCACCTGGTCGCGGTCCAGCTCCGTGTCGGCGAACGCCACCTGGCTGATCTGACCGAGGTCGAAGGGGTACTCGGACTCGGCGATCATCGTGGGAAGGCTGCCCGCGGTGGAGGCGAGCACGAGGCTGATGGGCAGGGGATCGGCGACAGTCCAGGCCGTGGCTGCCCAGGCGCCCGTGTCGTGTCCGGAAGCGACGATGTGGGACGCGTCGAAGCGCAGCGGACGACCGGTGGGAGAATCTCCGCCCGCCCAGACCTGGTCGCTGGCCCAGCGCGCGGCGGCGGCGAGGTCTGCGATCGCCTGCAGCCCGTTGCCCCGGAAGGCTCTCGCGTTGGTCCGATTCAGCTGCAGGCGCGATGACTCGCCGCCGCGTGGATCGATGGTCAGCCAGGCCTCTGGGGCAGGCGCGAGCCGGTCGCCATGATGGACGAAGTCAAGGGACAGCACCGCGAAGCTCACGCGCGTGCGGGCGTCGTAGTCGATGGCCGCCCATCGCTCGGCGAGGCCACCGCGGACAACTCGGCGGGAGTCATCGGCGGAGCCGTGTGCATGGATCACGAGGGGCCAGCCCGCCTCCGGCATGTCCCCCGCAGGGACTGTGAGCACGAAGGGCACGGGCTCCTCGGCCTCGAGTCGGGGCCGTCCCTCGACGTGGCCGCCGTCGTCGGGCGTGCGGAACGGGGCGGTGCCGGACTGGAAGCTCGGCAGTGCCAGGGCGCCGTGGACCTCAGTGTAGGTCGGTGACAGGGGCCCACATCCACGTCCTGCGCCATCGTCCCATGGCCCGGGAGTCCCGGTGCACGTGTGCAGGTCGGCGACCTCGGGGCGTGGGGCTGCGTCCACAGCGTCGATCAGCTCCAAGAGTGGAGCGAGTGGGTCGTGCACCGTGAAGACGGTCGCCGCGCCGAGGCTATCGGATGGGATCGCGGATGCCTCCAGCCAGTCCCGGAGGGGGGCATAGAGCTCCCAGGCCTCCTGGAGCGCCGTCTCGGTCGGGGGCGCCACCGCGAGTACCGTGGTGAGGTCAGTGTCGGGCTGCAGAGGTGTCCCGTCACTCTCTCGCTGAATCGAGCGGGTGAGGTACGCGCCGTAGGTGTGGCCGGCTCGGAATGGGCGACCGGCCGCGGGCGTCAGTGCGAGCCAGTTGGCGCAGATGTACTGGCGCCGGCCAGGGCTGCCCGTCATGGTGACGGGGTGCGGCTCGCCGAAGGTGGGGCCTGGCGTGAGGTCGACGACGTGCATGCTGCCGCCGTCGTCGGCGGTCGCGGTGTCCCAGTCCGGCGTGTGGGTCAGCTGGAAGAAGATGCTTGTGCTGGCTGCGAAGCCCGAGGCGGTCGCGGACAGGTCGAGCAGGTCACCGACGGGATCACCGAGTGGCTCCAGGAGAGGGCCAGGCTCGGCCATGCCGCTGACGTCCAGGCCTCCCGCTCGGAGGCGCAGGTCACTCGGAAAGGGCAGGTCGTAGTAGCGCTCCGAAGGCTCGTCGCGAGGAATTCGCATCCGTGCGGTGAGGGGATCTGCGTCCGACAGGGCCTCGGGACAGCTCACACCTCGCCAGACGGGCACCTCGAAGCCCGCACACGCACCCTCGACGCACGAGAGTCCGGCTCGGCAGGTACTGTCGGCAGCGCAGCTGGCTCCCCAGGCGGCCGTGCCCGGTGCATCGTCACGGGTGCACAGGCCGTCGTGGTCACACACGAGTCCGAGTGCACACCAGTCACTGGCCGGGCAGGCGGCGCCAGACCGAAACGTTCCCGGAGAGCCAGTGGGCTGACAGGTTCCGTCACTGGCGCAGCTGAGTCCGTCACCGCACGAGGCGTCGAGGCTGCACTCGTCACCCTCTAGACCTCTGTTGTCTGCGGTGCCGCCGTCGTTTCGGGCGCACGAGACAAGCAGGGAAGTGGCGAGCAGCAAGCGGAAGGTCACAGCAACTCCAGGGGGGCAACGTAGTCCGTAGAGCATTGGGGGAAGGGTGTCCGTCGCTGAAGCAGTCACCAGCGGGCCTTCCCGGTTCCATCGCGCCGTCAGAGGCACCCCGGTGCGCGACCGGGGTGCCCGAGCAGCGCGGGTCAAGGGGGCAACCCGCGGGTGTTCGGTGGCTCTACGAGCCGCCCGGCTCACAAATGGGGGGGAGTGGGCCGGCGAACTACCAATCGCAGCCTACATCTCCCGGCGGATGACGCGCAACAGACACCTTGGGATAGAGTCGGCGGGGAGAGCCATGCTCGCGAGGAGATCAGATGAGCGAGGGCGTCACGGGCGCGATCGATCGATGGACGAACGCAGCCGGGGAGACCTTCCGGCGAATCTGCTGGTCGTCACCAGCGGACTCGGACACGCTGATTGTGTTCGTACACGGTCTAGGCGGGCACGCAGGACGCTACGACCGGTATGTCTCCCACCTCCTGCCCCTGAACGCGCACATCTGGGGGTACGACCAACGCGGACACGGCGAGAGTGGCGGCAAGAGAGGCGATGCCGAGGGGCTGGCACACTTCGCGGCAGACCTCGTCGAGGTCACCGACGCGCTGCGCTCGGAGACCGGTGCCACGCGGGTGGTGTTCATCGGGCACAGCATGGGCGCGGCGGTTGTGTCCTGGCAGCTGACGCAGGGCTCTGTCCCTGAGGGAATGGTCGCAGCGGTGATGAGTGCTCCGCCGCTCAAGGTGTCGAAGACCCCGATGATGCGGGTGAAGATCGGGGCGGGGCGAATCTTGAACAAGGTGGTGCCGAGCCTGCTGATGAGCAACGAGCTCGACCCGCGGCACATCAGCTCGGTTCCCGAGGAGGTCCAGCGCTACCTCGACGACCCACTCGTCCACGATCGACTGTCCGTGCGGCTCGGCCTCAGCATCATTCGCGGGGGGGAGCTCATCCTCGCGCGTGCCGGCCGGGTCGAGGTGCCCCTGTTGTTGGTGCAGGGAGTCGAGGATGGCATCGCCAGCGTGGCGGGCACGAGGGAGTTCCACGCAGCAGTTGGCAGCGTCGACAAGCGCATCATCGAGCTCCCTGGCCTTCGGCACGAGACCCATCACGAGGCCCCGGACCGCGTGCGGGTCTACCTCGCCGACGTGAGGCAGTGGATTGCGGAGCGGATCGGAGACGGGTGAGCCCTCTGCGACCGACCTTCGATGAGCATCTCCGGCCTGGCTCCAGGCTCGGCGACTTCACGCTAGGCGAGCTGGTGGACCGTGGCGGCACCGCGGACGTTTTCCACGCCAGAGAAGGTGTGGGTGATGCGGTCGTCGTGAAGGTGCTGCGACCGCCTGATGACCCGGAGCACCAGCGCTTCGTCGAGCAGCGATTCGTTCAGGAGTGTGCGGCGCTGCAGCGGCTGGACCATCCAGCAGTGGTGCGCTGGCGAGGCCAGGGGCGGACTCCCGCAGGTCATCCATGGCTCGCGCTCGACTGGGTGCCAGGGCGCGACCTGGCGGCGCTGCTGCGTGAGGAGCAGCCCCGGCCAGCGCGGTTCCTCCAGCTTGCGATCGCACTGTGTGAGGCGGTCGCGCATGCCCACGAGCGCGGGGTGGTGCACGGGGATCTCAAGGCCTCCAATGTGCGGGTAGGCGAGGATGACCGCATCACGGTCATCGACTTTGGTCTGGCGACACTCGATGGTCTCGCTCTCCCGTCGAATGGCCGGGTGCTGGGGTCAGCGCACGGAATGGCTCCCGAGCTGGTGGCCGGACAGCCTGCAGACCACCGCGTCGACGTGTACGCGCTCGGCGTGTTGCTCTACCGTGGCCTCGTCGGCCGCTACCCCTTTCACGGCCGCAAGCCGACGGAGATCATGGTCGCCCACGTGCATCGAGAGGTCCCGCCGTTCTCGCGGTATCGGCCCGAGCTCCGTCTTCCGGACGGCCTCGAACCGGTCGTGCGGGCCTGTCTGTCGAAGCGCCCCGAAGAGCGCCTTCAGACCGTCGGCGAGCTCCTCCTCGAGCTCGAGGCCATCTCCGCCCGCATCGACGAGCCGTGGACTCCCCCGAGGTCAGCTCGGTGGTGGCTCTGGGCCACAGGTGCTCTGCTCGGAGCCTCCCTGCTGTTGTCGAGGTGTCTGCTGTGATCGCGCTGCTCGCAGCGGTCGCTCTCGCGTCGGGCCTTCAGGCGCGCACCGGGCGGGCACCGCTGCCGGCGCGCGAGGTCGAGCGGGCCGTGGTGCTGCCGAGAGGCTGGTGGGCCGTCGATGCCGACCTGTCGTGGAAGCGTGCAGTCGGGCTCTGGGGAGTGGGAGGGCAGCGTCTGCTGCGTGACCCTGGCTGGCGGACGACGCGGCTCGCCAGCACGGTGCGGCACGGGCTGGGACGCAGCGTGGAGCTCGGCGCCCAGGTCCCCTGGGAGTGGGCCACGCTCGGCGAGCAGCGCGCGAGGACCGTCGGCGATCCCGTCATCTGGGGGCGGCTGGCCCTCGTGAGGCAAGAGCCTCCAGCGCGGTCGTTGGCGGTCGAGCTCCGACATCAGGCGCCGCTGGCTCGCTGGCCTCACGGCGCGGGGGCGGCCGTCTGGTCTGCGGGGCTGATCGGTCGCGTGCGGCACGGGGGCCTTCGAGTAGAGGGGGCCGCACGAGCGGAGCGATGGACAGCAGGACGGCTGCGGGAGGTCCCGCCGCGGTATCGCGGTGGTGGGCCCTTTTGGGTCAAGCCCGGTGACCGCTGGGTCATGACGACCGAGGCGCTCTACCAGGTTGGTCCGCTGTGGACCGCGCTGCGCCCCACGGTCACACGTCGAGGTCCGCTGCAGCTCGGACGGGGTCCGGCTGTGTTCCCAGCCGAGGACTACCTCCCCGAGATCGAGGCGGGCGCGTGGACCGTCGATCTCGGCTCGTCCTGGGGAGCGCAGCTGACGAGGGGCTGGACGGTCTCGGGCGGGGTCTCGGGCTCCATCGTGGGTGCTGGGCGAGCGTTCTTTCCGGCGGAGGCCATTCACCCGGCTCGCGGCAAGACCTGGCGTTTGGGGGTCGCGTGCCGGCTCTGATGCTGGCTGCTCTGTCGGCGCTCGCGGCGCCGTCTTGGCTCGGTGAGCCCGTCGAGCGAGGAACCGTGACGCCGATCAGCCGCCAGGCTCGGACGCTCCGCGTGAGGGTCCTCGCCCCCGCGGGACGGGAGGAGCAGGCCCGCTACCTCGCTGCACGTGCCGAGGTGATGTGGCAGCGACTCGGTGATGCGATCGGGGTCTTTCCGCGAGAGAGGATTGACATCGTGCTTCGGGACGGGTCGGGTCCTGGTCGGCTTGATGTCGCGGCGGGCCGGATCACACTGCCTGCGGACCAGGCCATCGGGGTCTCCGGTGATCCCGAGGTGCGCCTGGCGCGGGCGCTCGCGTCGTGGATGGCGACCACACGCGTCGCGGGACCGGCCGAGGCTGCACTCGGCGGCCTTCGTGCCGGCGGGGCGGTCGAGGGAGCGAGCGGTGGGGCCGGGCTCGACCTGTCGCTTGGCGGCGCACCACCTGGCTGGTGGGTCGATGCGGTCGGTGAGCTCGCGGCTCGCCAGGCTGGCTGGGGTGGGCAGGAGCCCGAGAAGATGGCCCATGCGGAGGCGATGCGCTGGCCCGACTGGGGCGCGATCGAGCGCCTGGGTCCGTCGTCGCAGGTCGGTGCACTGGTCGCCGGCGCCTTGGGGCTCGAGCTCGACGACCTGCTGCGAGTCGGGGACCGCACGGCGGTGCGGCTCGGCGGTGGGTGGCGACGCGCCCTGGGTGACCAGCTCGGACGTCCCATACAGGAATGCTGGGATGACTGGCGTGAGGGGCGACACGCTGCTCCGGAGACCTGGCACGGCTGGAAGCGGCTGCGCGAGTCCGGTCGACGGCATCCGAGCGTTCGTCACGAGGGACTCGGCAGTGTGCTGCTCCACGAGGACGACGAGCTCCTTCGAGTGGCACACGGGGCGATCGGCAGCCCGGCGCTCTCGCCTGACGGAGAGGCGCTGGTCGTCGCGATTCGGGCCGTCGGACGACAGGACCTCTGGCTCGTGCCTCTCGATGGCGACGCGCCACGAGCCTTGACACAGGACCCGCACCGGCCGTCTTCACCCGTGTGGACGGACGAGGGCATCTGGTTCCTCGCCGCGCCCGATGGCGTCCGCGATGTGTACCGGTTGAGTGCGGGGCGGGTGACGCGACACACTCACGGAGGGCACGTCAGCAGACTGAGCGCCGGTGAGAGTGTGGTCTGGGCGGATCTCGACGCGGTCGACACGAGCGGCGTGCCTGTGCACAGAGTGTTCCGAACCACGCCGAGTGACGAGCGGCTGGCAGAGCTCGCGCACACGCCCATCCTTCCCGAGGCCAGTGTCGAGACCCTGACCTGGGCGGCCGGCATGGGCGCGGTGCGTGTGGAGCCGGCGGTGTGGCTCGAGGGCGATGTCGACGGGGCTCGGGCGAGGCTAGGGGGAGCGCTCTCCAGTGTCGGTGTGCGACGGCGGAGTGGAGTGCGCACGGACGGCTGGCTGGGCGAAGACATGGCTGCGGGAGTGGCGTGGTCCTTCGGTCGTCCGGAGCTCTCCCTGACCACGTCTGCTGCCGGAGCGATGGATCGGCGTGGCCAGTGGCTCGGCGACGGAGTGCGACGTGGACTGCGCTCTGCCGGGGTCGCTCTGGGCGGGGGTGGGCGCTACGCGTGGGATGTCTGGGCCGGCTCGGCTCGGCTCGACCTGGGCGGGGCTCCTCTGGGGACGACGCACCGGGTGGGGGCTGCAGTCAGCCTCGACGAGGGGCGACGGCGCCACGGCCTCGCGGCGACGGGGGCACTGTCTGCGTGGCCCGACCGTGCGGGGCCTTATGCGCGACTGGACGCCAGCAGTGACGTGCCACTGGGGAGGCACCTCGCTCTCGGGGCGACCGTTGGATGGATCAGTGCGGATGTTCATCCCGAGGAGGAGCTTCGACTTGGTGGATGGAGTCCACTGGTCAGCCGTCAGGCGCTCCTCGAGGCATCCGTGCCCTTCGCAGGCATCGCGCCCTACGCCGTGTCCTCAGAGCTACTCGCCGTCGGCCGCGGTGACGTGACGATCCCCTTGGCCCCGGGTGGAGGTGTGGCCGGGGCGTACACGATTCGCAGCCTCGAACTTGAGCTTGGGGGTGACATCGCGACGCGATCTCCTGTGCCGGAAGACCAGACAGCCTTGCTGGGCGATCTCCGTCTGGGCCTCATCTCGCGTGTCGAGCATGCGGGCGAGCGTCTCCGAGTGCGCGCTTTGTGGGCAATCCCGACAACCCAGCCGCTGACGCCCAGAGCATACCTGTCGGTCGGGTTCGAATGAGGGCGTAACGTTCGCTGCCGCTGGAGCACCTTGGCGTGTGGGCAAGGCTCCATGCGCGACATCGGCGAATCGACTCGTGCCCGGCTGCGGCCTGCGACGGCAAGACGACCTGTGGTCGCTGCTGACGAACGGTGACGATGATTCGAGTCAAGAAGGCCCACAATGAAATTGAACTGGTGTGTCGCGGTTTCGAGACGCACCCAACCCTCACCCACGGAGCCCATCGTGCAGAATGTCACGCCTCTCGAGATTCCGAAGGCAGCGCGCTGGTCGGCCGAACAGGAGCAGCTGGTCGCCAGCCACATCCTGGAGGCCGAGGCTCGTGCCACCGACGTGTTGATCCAGCTGCCGGAGGCCGAGGCCATCCTGACGCGCGAGACGAAGCGCGCCGAGCGCACACGGGCCGGCCAGGTGGATCGCCTGGAGGAGGCCATTCGCGCCATCCATGACCGGGCTCGCGACGACCCGGGTGCGCGGAAGGTGGCGCGCTTCGTCGGTGGGTGCTGGGCTGAGGCCGAGCGGCTTCGCTGGGCACTCGCGATGTCGGGCAAGCGGATCGCACACGGTGAGGCTCGCAAGCTCGCCGGCCCCTTCATGGACGAGGCTGATCTCGTGCAGGAGGGCTACATCGGTCTTCTGCGAGCCGCCAAGCGCTTCGACCCCGAGCGAGGAATCCGCTTCTCCACCTACGCGCGGTGGTGGGTTCGCGCGCAGATGACGAGGGCCATCGATCACACCGGCCGACCGATCCGTCTGCCGGGCTGCGCCGTCGAGCAGACTCGAAACCTGCGCAAGGCGATGAAGACGTTCGAGGACCTCGGCACGGAGTACACCATCGCGGATCTGGCGGAGGAGGTGGGCATCGACGAAAAGCGAGCGTCCTTCCTTCTCTCACAGGGCAAGACGGTGTCGCTGGACGAGCCGGTCGAGGAGGGGCCGCGACAGCGCTCGCTGGAGAACTTCCTTGCCGATGACGACGCCGACCACCCCGAGGACAGCGCCATCCAGGACCAGGAGCTCATCCGGATGATGGAGGGCTTCCACCTGGTGCTCACTGAGCGCCATCGGCACGTCCTCCGCCGGCGCTACGGACTCGATGACGACCAATACCGAACCCTGTCCGAGGTCGGCAAGGGGATGAACCTCTCGCGAGAGCGGGTGCGGCAGATCGAGCGTGAGGCTCTCGCGCGGCTTCGTGAGCGGGCGCAGATCCGCGACGTGGCCTGATCCCCGTGTCCTAAACCCCGCCCGGGACTCGCGCCCAGGGCGGCGCGCGCTTCGTGCTTGACGGCATCAGCGCCAGTGTTAAGCCTGCGGGGCCGTCGGGGGAACCCGGCTGGTAACCCCGGTGAGGGCCTGTAGCTCAGCTGGTTAGAGCGCGCGCCTGATAAGCGCGAGGTCCGGTGTTCAAGTCACCGCAGGCCCACCACCACACCACGGGGACGTAGCTCAACTGGGAGAGCACCTGCTTTGCACGCAGGAGGTTGTCGGTTCGAGTCCGATCGTCTCCATCCGTGGGCGCTCCCCTAGAACTGCACCCCCGCATGCAGTCCTGGCCATGTCGCCGCCCCGGAGCGCGACCAGACGCCGGGCCCTCCGTCGGCACGGGGCATGACGCTGCCGTCGCCCAGCCAGCCGTTGAGGCTGAGCCCGACGAACGGAGCGACGTGGTCGTGAAGCTGCACGCCGGCGGATGCTCGAAGCTTGCCGTGTACGCCGGGGACGACGGCGCTTCCCCTCGCTAGTCCCCAGGCGCTGGCGTCGGCCTCGAGCCAGGCTCGACCAACCGGAATGTGGACGCCCCATCCCACTCCGAGTGTCCACCCGTCGCTCCGTGGCTGGAGCAGGCCCGCACCCACGAGGGTGTAGACGTGTCGCCCGCCGACCTTGACGTCAGCGATGGTCGTGGCGCTCTCGCTCGTCCAGATGTCGACCTCGTGCAGGCCGTTGCCGATCAGCGACAAGGCGCCCACCGAGGTTCCGTCCACGCGCCTCGCGACATTGAGCAGGCCGAGCTGCGCGCCGCGAACGTGACCTCCGATGTTGACGAGCCCAACCTGGGCGCCCTGCACGCAGCGGCCGATGTTCAGCAGACCGAGCTGGGTTCCGGTGAGCTCTCGTGCCAAATTGACGCCGCCCGTGGCCTGGACGCCCCGAAGCTCGTCGGCGACCCCCAGGAATGCTGTCGCCTGTAGCCCCTCCACGTCGCGTGCCAGCGCTGCGATTGCGGAGGCCTGAACGCCCTCGAGCGTGTCGGCCATGGCGAAGACTCCGGCTCCCTGAAGCCCACGCTGGTGCTCGGCGACGGTCACCAAGCCTGCGCCCTGGAACCCTGTACTCAGCCCCCCACTCACCGCGACCAGGCTGCTCGCCTGGGCGCCGCGGACGCCGTGATCTGCCCAGGAGGCCAGTGCCAGCTGAAGGCCCCGCACCGAGTGGTGGTGTGTGAGCAGTCCCAGTGAGGTGCCATGGACCGCATCGTCTGGGGAGGCATTCCAGCCGATTCCAGGGGCGACAGCGATTCCGGCAGACACGATCTGGCGTGGCGGGGGCGGCTCCGTGCGTGTCGATGATCCGTCCGAGGGGGGGCTGGCGAGAGCGCTAGCGCTCATGGCGAGTCCGATGAGTAGAGCAGGCATGTAGGTCTCCCGGCGTGCCTGCTGCGACACCGCCGGGACGCGACCGTGTCACCGGACGGGACGGATCTGTCCCTTTTCCTCCATCACGACGGTCCAGCCCACGAAGGCGGGAAGCAGACGCCGGCTTGGCAGGACCTTGCGTGCGCCGCTGCGCTTCACGAGAACGACACGGCGACGTCCGAGCTCGTAGCGAACGTCGAACACGAGGTCCCCGAGATGCAGCCTTCGTGGGAAGGCTCGGTCCAGGCGTGTGCGCTCGGGCTCGTCGAGGTCGTCGGGGAGTAGGTCCTCGCGGGTCAGCAAGGCCAGGTCGTCGCCGCTCTCGACGCCCAGCTCGACCACACGGTCGGCGAGCCAGTCTTCGAGGCTTCCGAGCGATGGCAGGCTGTTCAGCCGCGCGTGTAGGGCGCGCGCTCCCCAGCGGTCCCGAGCGATGGCGGCGCCGCCCTTGAAGACACGGTTGTCGAGGAACAGCTGCACCAGGGCTTGTCGAGCGAGCTCGCCCGTGGGCACTTCCTCGCGAGCTCCCAGCACCTTGCCTGCGTAGACCCGCTCAACGGTGCATCGGATGCTGCCCGCTACCGGGTCGGCGCGGGCCATGCGGTCGCGTCCACGACCCGCAGCGAGCAGCTCACGATGGCTGATCGGCATGGCAGCCGTGAGCAGGATCTCCCGGCTGCGGACATCTCTTCCGAGCCCCCGGGTGTCGAGCGCGAGGACCGCCTCCACGGCCTCCGCGTCAATGGCGCTCTGGTCGCCCAGCCGCACCTCGGTGCCACCATTCGCAAAGGCGACACCGCGCTTGCGGCGGCGAGCCACATAGGCGCAGCGCGGCCAGGCTGCGAGGACGATCCGGAGGAGAGCACGTCGGTCGAGTGGGGCAGAGGGCTCGGTGACTCCGAAGGCAGCCCGGAGTCGCTTCGCCGTCCGTCGGGCGTCGCCGAGCGCCGCTCGATCGAGTCCGTGACGATGCGGTTCTCCCTCGCGGACGGCGCGCACGAGTGCGACGGCGTCGCAGCCACCGTCACGGAGATCATCCTCCGGGTCCGACGGCCGTCGACCGAACAGTCGTCGGGGCGTGTGCAGTGCAGCGACGAGATCGATCGCGTCGGCCAGGGATGGACTCCCCTCGGCCTCGACCAAGAGGCGTCCGAGGTCGGCATCGAGCGGCAGGCCGAACAGCCGCTGACCACGCTCCGTCAGCCGGTCGTTCTCGAGGGCTCCGAGCTCGCGCAGCGTCTGCCTGGCGTCGGAGACCGCGTAGTCTCGGAGGCGATCGAGGAACGGGAGCCTGTCGAGGGAGGCTCCTGCCGCGGCTGCTGCGAGCACGAGCGGCACGAGGGACTCGCGGTGGATCTCCGGCGGGGTGTGCGACTCGAGGGGAGCGTGCTCTCCCCACAGCCGTATCGCGGTCCCGGGTGCTGTTCGTCCAGCGCGACCGGCGCGCTGCGTGGCGCTGTCGGCGGCGATCGGAAGCAGCGTGAGGAAGGCCCTGCCGTGGTGGTAGCGCGTGCGGCGAACGAGGCCGCTGTCGATGACGACAGTGATCCCAGGGATGGTGACCGAGGTCTCTGCCACGTTCGTCGCACAGACGATCCGCCTCCGACGACCGGTCTCGAACACCCGAGCTTGCTCGGCCAAGGTGAGGCCGCCGTGCAGGGGCAGAACGTCTGCGTCGAGTCCGGCGAGGCGGGAGACCACAGCGCGGATCTCGGACTTTCCGGGGAGGAAGACGAGGATGTCACCAGGCGGCGCACCCTGTACGGCCGCGACGATGCGGTCCTCGAGGTGATGGCCCTCTGGGACGGCCCGCCCTTGTGCATGGCGGAGCGTGACAGGGAAGGCGCGCCCCTCGCCACGCAGGTGCACACCGCCGATGTGTGCGGCGATTCGGTCACCCTCCAGTGTCGCTGACATCACGACCAGCCGGGGATGCCCCTGCAGCAAGGCCAGCAGCAGGTCGAGGTCGAGGCTGCGCTCGTGAAACTCGTCGAGGACGACCGTGCCCCACCGCTCGAGGTCGCCCCGCGCAGCGTGCTGGAGAGCAACTCCTGTCGTCACGAAGCAGATCTCCGTCGTCGGCTTCGCGCGGTGGTCATCGCGCACGACGTACCCGATGCGCTCGCCGAGGGGAGTCCCATCCAGCTCGGCCACTCGCGCGGCGAGTCCCCGACAGGCGACCCGGCGCGGCTCGACCACGAGCACCGGTCCGGGACACCACAGGGGAATGCGGGTCGACTTGCCAGACCCGGTGGGAGCCGAGACGACCACGGGGCCATCGGCAAGGGCCGTGCGGAAGGATTCCTCGAGGGCGTCGATCGGAAGCATGGTCAATACGGGAGGGGGGGCTGCCAGGTCCAGGCATGGCGAACGCTGCCCGTCTCGGGGTTCCACTCACCGTGCTCGGGGATCCACGACCGCGCGAACGGGTCCCAGTAGCGGAGGGTCGACCAAGCGGTGCTGCCGATGCGCCGTGGCACGCCGACCTCGAACTCTGGAGACGTGATGTCGAACGCCGCGCAGTCGCCGGCTGTCTCTCGGCCACCTCGTGCGGTCACGGTGTGGGCGAACGGACACGGAGTGCCGTCCGGCATCACACAGGCCACATCAGCAAAAGGATCGGGACCCACGGCCTCGGGGTCCGAGCCCCAGTCAGCGGAGTCCCAGGTCCAGGCGCAGAGCAGGGCGCCGGACTTCTTGGCCACCACTTCCAGGGTCTCGGTCCCCGACCATGCCTCGTCGGTGGCTGTGGCTTCGCCACGAACATCGACGGTGGCAAGTCGGAGCTCCAGAGCCGTGTCGCCGGTGTCGGCGTCTGCATCGGTATCGGCGTCTGCGTCTGCGTCTGCGTCTGCATCGGTATCGGCGTCTGCGTCTGCGTCTGTGTCTGCGTCTGTGTCTGCGTCCGCGTCGGCATCCGTATCCGCAGTGATCGGCCTCGAGGGGGCGTCGGTGTCCTTCGAGGGTGCGTCCATGCAGGCAGCTCCCATTGCCACAGCAACAGCCACACCGAACCATGCTCGCAGGACCACCCGCCCCTCCGCCGCCCTCACGTTACCCGACCTCCGCATGAGTGGGAGTCCATCGTGTATCGGATTGCGATCCTCGGGTGCGGGACAATGGGAGAGGCCATCCTCGGCGGCCTACGGGCAGTCGTCGGTGCGCCGGAGGTCGTGCACGTCACGAGTCGGAGAGAGGGGCGGGCCCAGTTCCTCGCGAAGCGTCATGGCATCGAGGCCTCGACCGACAATGTCGCGGCGTGCGAGGCTGCTGACGTGATCCTGCTCGCTGTGAAGCCGCAGGCTGCAGGTAAGGTCCTCGCGGCACCAGGGGTCGCCGAGGCGTCGGCAGGGAAGCTGCTGATCTCGATCTGTGCAGGCGTCACGACTGAGCGACTGACGGGCTGGGTTCCGCAGTCGGCCGTGCTCCGCGCCATGCCCAACACACCCAGCCTGATCCGCGAGGGCATGACCGTGCTGTCGCCTGGCGAGGGGGTGACGGATGAGCACCTCGAGGTCGCGACGTCCATCTTCGCTGCGGTCGGCCGTGTTCGCGTGCTGGAGGAGAAGCACCTCGACGCTGTGACGGGGCTCTCTGGCAGTGGGCCGGCCTTTGCCTGCGTCATCCTCGAGGCACTGGCGGATGGCGGCGTGCGCATGGGGCTACCACGCGACGTCGCGATCGAGCTCGCGGCACAGACCTTCCAGGGAGCTGCACGGATGGTGCTCGAGACGGGCCGTCACCCCGCCGCACTCAAGGACGAGGTGACCACGCCAGCTGGCTGCACGATCGCGGGTCTGCTCACCATGGAGGACGGACGCATCCGGAGCATCCTGGCCCGCACCATCGAGGAAGCGGCGCGGGTCGCGGGCGGCCTCGGCTGACGACGTGTTCTCAGGTAGCATCGAGGGGGGGGGTGGAATGCGCGTGACGACCTTCGGCGTGCTCGTGTTGGCGCTCACGGCCTGTGGCCCGAGTGACAAGGGCAGCGGAGACTCTGCCCAAGCCCCGACGGGCACGTCCTCAGGCGACGCCGACGCCGACGCCGACGCCGACGCCGATGCCGATGCCGACGCCGACGCCGACGCCGATGCCGACGCGGACACCGACGCCGACACCGACACCGACACGGACACCGACACCGACACGTCGACGACATCGGCGTTCGGTCTCGACGAGCGGCCGGCCAACCCGACCTGCCTCGCCGTTGATCCGCCGTCGCTCGACGCGGCGGCCGAGGTGAACCGCGCCTTCCCGGGGCTCTCCTTCAGCGGACCGGTCTGGCTGGGGCGCGCACCCGGTGACGACGCTTGGTACTACGTGCTGGAGAAGAGCGGACGCGTCCTACGCTTCGCCAATGATCCGGCGGTGGTCGACGCCGAGGTCGTGCTGGACATCCGCAGCTCCGTTCACTCGGGTGCCTCGGAGACGGGCCTGCTCGGGATGGCCTTCCACCCTGACTTTGCGGAGAACGGCTACGTCTATCTGCACCACTCTGAGCTGGGTGGGCCGATGAACCACCTCGGCCAGATCCGCCGGTTCACGTCGACCGACGGGGGAGCGACTCTCGACCCGTCGAGCGTCCACGACATCCTCACGCTCGTGCAGCCCTTCAGCAATCACAACGCGGGTCACATTGCCTTCGGTCCTGATGGCTACCTCCACATCGCGTCGGGTGACGGGGGCTCGGGCGGTGATCCGGGCGACCGGGCACAAGATCCGGCAGAGCTGCTCGGCAAGATGCTTCGGATCGACGTGGATGGTGGCGATCCCTACGCCATCCCGGCGGACAACCCCTTTGCTTCTGGTGGAGGAGCGCCCGAGATCTACGCGCTCGGCGTGCGGAATCCGTGGCGCTTCACCTTCGATGCCGAGACAGGCGACATGTGGGTCGGCGATGTTGGTCAGAACGCCTGGGAGGAGGTCTCCCTCGTCGAGCTGGGTGGCAACTACGGCTGGAAGCGGAAGGAGGGCTTCAGCTGCTACGACCCTCCCTGTGACGACGGGACGCTGATCGATCCGGTGATCGCCTACCCGAACGCGTTTGGAGCGTCGGTGGTGGTCGGCGTGGTGTACCGCGGTGAGTCCATGCCCGAGATTGGAGGTAGTCTGCTGTATAGCGACTACTACGATGGGGAGATCTACGCGCTGTACCGAGACCCAGTCACGGGAGAGCCCAGTCCGCTCCGCATCATCGACAGCGGACGGACCATCGTGCACTATGCGGAGACGCCGGAGAACGAGGTGCTGTTCGTCGACTACGGCAACGGCAACCTCTACCGCATCGACCGCGCGGGTCCGCCTGGGGTCGACGACTTCCCCACCCGCCTCTCGGAGACGGGCTGCTTCGAACCGGCCGACCCCACCCAGCCGCTGCCAGCGCTGGTACCCTACGAGCCCGCTCATCCCTTCTGGTCCGATGGTGCCGAGAAGAACCGCTGGGCGGCCATCCCCGACGGCGAGACCGTGTCGTGGTCGGTGGAGGGGGACTTCGACTTTCCGGTCGGCACGGTCCTCGCCAAGGAGTTCCACCTCGACGGCAGGCGCATCGAGACCCGTCTGTACATGCGCATGGAGGGGGGAGACTGGGCTGGGTACAGCTATGCCTGGCGCGAAGACGAGAGCGATGCCGACCTCGTCAGTGCAGGTGGCCTCGCCATCGATCTCGGGGCCCAGACCTGGAGCATCCCGAGTCGCGCAGGGTGTGCACAGTGCCACACGGGTGCATCGGGCTACTCGCTTGGGCTCGAGCTCGCCCAGCTGGCCCACCCGATCACCTACCCGTCGACAGGACGCACAGCCGACCAGCTCGAGACGCTGTCGCACATCGGATGGCTCGAGGAGCCTCTGCCCGGCGGGCTCACACCGCTGCCGGATCGGGATGATGCCGGGGCTTCCGACGAAGCCAAGGCGCGCGCCTACCTGCACACCAACTGCTCGAGCTGTCACCGGCCCGACGGCGGCGGGCGAGGGGATCTCGATCTGCGCAGTGACACGTCGCTCGCGGCCACGGGTCTCTGTGGTGAGCCGATCCTCGGTGACTTCGACATCCCCGGTGCCCGCGTGGTCTACCCGGGCGATCCGGAGCGCTCGGTCCTGAGCGTTCGGATGGGCCGTCGGGATGCCTACGCCATGCCTCCGCTGGGCTCGAACGTCGTGGACGAGGTCGGACTCGCGCTGATCGATGCCTGGATCGCGGGCATGTCCAGCTGCCCCTGAGCGCGTCTATTCCCGCGGCTCGGACGCGCTGATCAGGGCGTAGACCTGCTTGATGGTCGGCCAGGTGGTGCGGTAGCGGGCGGGATGGAGATCGAGGCGGGTCAGAGCCTTCGGCGCGAGCTGTCGGAGGGTCTCCCAGGTCACCCAGGCCTCTCCCGCCTCGCTGGAGAGCTGAACGAAGTCGGCCTTGGGCAGCCAGACCTCTGGGGTCGACTCGGACCACGACACCCAGGTCAGGGCCTCACCGGTCTCGCTGTGCTGCTCGAGCTGCAGCGCGGCCAGCTGCGTGGAGGTGTGGGGCTGCACCATCTCGCGTTGCTCTGCGTAGACAGCCATCGCGAGCGTGCGGTGGCCTCTCTCGATGCGGGTGTGCCGGCGGGTGACTGGCGATGTCTTCAGCGCCACGGTGCGGCCGGCTTGATCGGTCGTGTACAGAGCGGGGGTCGTGGGGGAGGGGGCACGGCGCCAGCCCTCCTCGGCGATGTCGAGCAGTCGGCCGACCTGCGCATCGTCGTCGAGTCCTCCGACCATCAGCAGACGCCGCCATGGCGCGATGGCCACGGGCCTTCCCGCCACCAGTCCGTCGAATGCTCGGAGCCAGCCGTCGAGCACGAGCCGCGAGGTGGCCGCGCCGTCTGGGGCGTCCAGCTGCCACACGCCGTAGGTGTCGTTGAACTGCAGCCCGGCCGTCGCGTGGTCCTTCATCACCTCGTGTGCGGCCTCGAAGGCGTCGTCGGCAGAGACGCCCCAGCGGTCGAGGTGCCCCTGGTTGACGAACAGCCGGACGTCGGGGAGGTCCAGCATCACCAGCTCGGAGAGGCAGGGGGCGAAGGGGCGTCGCACGAGCCGGTTGCTGCGGTCGTTCCGCTCGGACTCGAACGCGTGCGCGGGCTCGGTGGCGCGGCGCACGGCGGGAATCAGCATGGTCAGTGCTTCGTCCCAGCTGTCGGGGATGGGGATGTCCATGAGCCCTCCGGCGCGCTGTCTATCCCGCGCGGTCCAGGCCGCGTGGCTCTGCCTCGCTCACTCGTCCAGGCGTGGCGCCCAGGAGCGTCCGATGAGCACGAACAGGCTGCTTCGTCCTACGTCGGCCTGGCGCGGGATCCACGGTGCGTAGCCTACGGAGAGCTCGATGAACCATGGGGTGGGCGTCCACCGGGAGACGATGCCGAGGCCCGCGACGGTCGAGCGCTCGAACCAGGCGACATCTCCGACGACGGCGAGCGAGCCCAGCTCCCCCTGCAGTCGAGGTCCGCCACGGAGGGCGGCGACGTCCTCGACCCACCACTCGGCCCAGGCGGCGCCCGCGACGGGAATCACGTAGGGGTTCAGGCCACCGACGCGCGCCGTGAGTAGGTCGTCCTGTCCCTCGGCAGCGATGCCATGGGCGAGGACCCAGGGCGCGACCACCCAAGGTGGACGCAGCTCGAAGCGGGACCAGACGCGTGGTGCGGGCCCGAGCGGTGAGATGTCCGCCCCGGCTCGAATGGCAAGCTCGGCGGACTCTCGCCACCACCCGACGATGGCCTCGGCGCTCCCGACGGGTCGGGGGGCGGGCACCGGTGCAGTCGACGCTGCACCTCGGCGACCGAAGCCCCACAGCCGCACTGCGCCAGCGGCACCCACGTAGAGTCCGGCAGGGAGATACGTCACCGCCCCGCCGTCCACACCGCCATAGAGGCCGACAAGTGCACGCTCTGGCGCCGGTGCGCCGTCCTCCCAGGGGGAGATGAGCATCTGGCCCGCGTACCCCTGGCCTCGCAGTCCCAGCCATCCGCGCCCGCGCTCCCACGACGGTGACCAGCGGGCGTCTACCGTGTCGGTCAGAAGCTCGACGGACCACGACCCCTGCCGCCAGCCCAGATCCACGATCCCGTGGGGGTCGGCGTCCACCTGGGAGCCGAGAGCACCGCGCCACTCGGGCGTGTCCTGGGCCAGAGCGAGGGTGGTGAGGAGGGCGAGCATGACCGCTAGTACCCGAGCGCGGAGCTGCTGTCCGAGGAGGGGAGCGGGTGGGGCTACACCCTGTGCCCTGGCACGTCAGGCCTGCTCACCTCCCGGTGCTGCACGCGGCGTCTCTCGCCGCGGAGGTGTTTGGCGCGTCGACGCCGATGTCCAGGGCCGCGCGACGTGGTCCGCCGTCGCGTTGACCGGCATCCGGCGCCTGCAGTATGACTCTGTTGGGCAGCTGGCGTCTACGCGCGTCACGATCGCCAGTGCAGCTCGCGGGTATGGCCCGTGTGTGGCCCCCACAGGAGCAGTGATGAGCGCCCTTCTACCAGTTGTCATCAGCGTCTTCCTCATGGGCTGCGAGAGCAGTGACGGCGAAGGAACGGACACGTCCGGGCCCACGACCGAGACCCTCGAGCTGACGACGACGACCACGACGTCCACGGGCACTACGACCACCGAGACGACCACGATCGGCCCGGACGCCGACGGTGACGAGGTCCCCGACGACTCCGACAACTGTCCGGACGACCCGAATCCGGCTCAAGACGATGCCGACCAGGACGGCATCGGCGACGCCTGTGATGCCTGTCCGGGCTTCGACGATCTCGTCGACGGTGACGGTGACGGCGTCGCAGATGGCTGCGACAACTGTGTCGACCTCGAGAACGCAGGGCAGGAAGACGCAGACTCGGACGGCGTCGGCGACCTGTGTGATCCCTGCGTGAACGACCCGGCGAATGACGACACCGACCGGGACGGCATCGGCGATGCCTGCGACACCTGCCCGAGCATCCCCGACCCTGCCCAGCTCGACTCCGATGGGGACACGGTCGGCGACTACTGTGACACGTGCCCGGGGCAGGACGACCTCGCCGATCGCGATGGAGACAGCGTCGCAGACGGCTGCGACAAGTGCCCGGACGACTTCGATCCCGACCAGGCCGACGACGATCGGGACGGCGTAGGCGATGCCTGCGATGTCTGTCCCGATGGGGATGACGACGAGGACGAGGACGGCGACACGGTCCCCGACGAGTGCGATGCCTGCGAGGACTTTGACGATCGCGAGGACGCAGACGGTGACACGGTCCCCGACGGCTGCGACGCGTGCCCAGGGTACGACGACCTCCAGGATGCCGACCGCGATGGCTACCCCGATGCCTGCGACGTCTGCCCCGGCTTCAACGACGGGGCCGACGGCGACCGCGACGGCTACCCCGATGGCTGCGACATCTGCCTGCTCGGTGATGACGACCGGGACGTGGACGCGGACGGCACCCCCGACGACTGCGATGCCTGCCCCGGCTTCGACGACGCGAGCGACGCCGACGAGGACGCCGTGCCTGATGGCTGCGATGTCTGCCCCGGAGGCGACGACAGCCTGGACGAAGACGGCGATCTCGTTCCCGACGCGTGCGACCGCTGCGAGGGCTACGACGATCTCGAGGACAGCGACGGCGACGGCATCGGTGATGCCTGCGACGCCTGCCCCGGCGGCGACGACAGCCGTGACT
>PKDJ01000101.1 GCA_002862545.1 Pseudomonadota bacterium | reverse complement strand
GCCCAGGTGGATGTGCACCCACACCGGCTCGTCGGGGTCGAAGCGGTAGAGCAGGTGCTTGCCCCAGGCCTCGGCACCGTCGAAGATCCGCCCGTCGAGGCGTGCGGCGCCGTCGGCGAAGCGACCCTGAGGCGAGGAGACCGCCACGGCCTGGCCGGCGAACCACCGGGCGTGGTCCCTGGCGCGGCGGTGGATGGTGTGTCCTTCAGGCATCGCTGGGACCTATCGGGTGCTCGGCCCGGTGGTGGAGGCTGCGCCGCGAGCGAAGGAGCGAGCCGTCGAGTGGTGCGCCGGGCGTCCCCGCTGATGCCGCTAGGATACCGGCGGTCCTCGCTCGACCACCCGGAGGTCTCGTGTCCGACGCCGCCACGCTCGCACAGCGCCAGCTCGATGCCTACAACGCTCATGATCTGGAGGCCTTCGTCGCCTGCTACGCCGAGGACGTCGTGATCCGGCGGCTGGTCGACAACGCCGTGCTCATGCAAGGACGCGAGGCCCTGCGGGCCGGCTACGGACCGATGTTCGCCGAGGGGCGCGTGCATGCTGCGCTGGTCTCGCGCATGGTGCTCGGTCCGGTCGCCATCGACGAGGAGCGCGTCACGGGCCATCCGTCCGGCGACGTGGTCCGGGCCATCGCGCACTACGAGGTGCGTGACGGTGTGATCCGACAGGTGTGGTTCGTCAGAGAGGCAGACTGAGCGGGTCGCAGTGACTACATCTGCGGCACGTACGGAGGCCGTGATGTCTGTCCTGTCCGAGGTGCTCTCACAGCTGCCCGGTGACGTCGCTCCGTATGTGGGACGCCTGGCGGAGCAGGAGCCTGCCGCGGTCGATCAGCTGCGGAGCGAGCTGCGAGTCTACTCGCGCGAGCTCGCAGAGCTGGCTCGGACCGATCCCCAGGTGGATGCCGAGCTGGGGCTGGAGCTCGCCGGGGCCTGTCGGACGCTCCTCGAGCGGCTCGAGAGCCCGATCGGCCCGGTGGTGCACCGCGTCGTTCACGCCTGCATTCGGTACTTCCTCCTCGACGACGACGCCGACCCTGACACCGCCTCGTGGCTCGGTCTCGACGACGACGTGGAGGTCTTCAACGTGGTGGTCGTGGCGCTCGGGCATGGCGACCTGCGCATCGCGCTCGACTGACGGGTGGTATCGTCGGCGCGTCCCGGAGAGCCCATGAGCGCCGTCGTCGCACTGTTCCTCGTCGCTGCATCCCCGGCCACCGCGCAGACCCTATCCGTGGAGGGCGACTGCCCCGGTCCCACGCGCTTCCGCGCAGAGGGCATGACGCCGCGCGGTGAGGTGGCCTTTCTCTATGGCTTCACCGTCGCGGACGACCTGGTCCCGGGAGGGCCCTGCTGGGGCACTGAGACCGGTCTTGGAGGCGTGAAGACGGCCGCGCGTGTGCGCGCCGAGGGAGCTGGTCGAGTCGAGCTGGACGTGCGGTTGCCCCCGGGATCCTGTGACACGCCCGTGCAGGCTCTCGACATCCGCACCTGCACCGTCAGCGGTGTCGTGACGCCCGCCGAGGGGGCTCTGCCGGAGGTGGGGGTGTCCTGCGCCGCCATCCACGCCGTCTCGCCAGGTGCACGGAGCGGCGTCTACACCATCGACCCGGACGACGGCGGACCGCTCCCCGAGCAGGAGGTGTACTGCTTGATGGACGTCGCTGATGGCGGCTGGACCGTTCAGGCGTACCTTCGTGACCCCTCCCACTGGGACTGGGGCCTGTTCGAGAACCGCGGCGTGCTCGGCGACACCGAGGGGGGCTTCGCACACGGCGCCACGCTCGGTGACATCGACACGACGTGGAGCGAGAAGCTGGTCGTCTACCTGCACCTCGTCGAGGAAGGGGTCGAGCTCGGCACGCAGTGGATGTCCAACACTCGACCCGATCCCCTCGACTACGGCAGCATCACCATCAGCTCGGGCTGGGACTACGTCGACAGCTTTGGCTACACCGACTTCGGCGAGTCGAACGTCTGCACCCATGGCTGTGAGACCTACCGCGGCTTTGGGATGTTCAGCTCGGCCGACGGCGATGTCGGGTACTGCGGCACGCAGACGGGCGACTACGGCTGCCGCGACGGCAACAACATCTGCTGGGTGCCCCGCAGCGACGGCTGCAACGTCGGCGACCGGCGGTGCAGCTACCTGACCGGCCCGGGCGAGGGCGTGATCTACGCGGTTCGCTGAGCTCCGTCCTCGTGGGTCGGCTGTACGCGCTAGACTGGCTCCCGCAGCCTGGAGGCCAGAGTTGGACAAGTTCGTGCGGCGAATCACGCTGGTGGGGGATCGCCGGTCCGAGGTGATCTTCGAGGCCGAGCGGGAGCGCTCCGACGCCGAGAAGGCTCAGAGCCGGCTCCTGAGGGCGCAGCAGCGCTACGTCGACGTGATGGCGGCCGGCTTCGAGCGGTCCACCGAGCGTGGGGCGGGCCGCTGGGAGCGAAGCCAGTGGAAGACCCGCCGCAAGGCGCTCCGCAAGGCGCTCGATGTGTGGGACGGCAAGGAGGGTGACGAATGAGCGACTCCGATCCGAGCAACGCAGGCGAGGCGCCCGTCGAGACCCCGCTGATGGTGGTCGAGCTCAAGAAGAAGTACTCGGCCGACCAGCTGAAGAAGCTCCGCAAGGGCAAGGGGAAGCTCTACCGCAACGTGCGCAAGCTCGTCGACGAGCTGACGACTGGCGAGGGGGCTCCCGAGAAGGTCCAGCCCGTGGTGATCGTCGTCCAAGAGAAGGGCGACGACGGCTGGTGGTAGGCGTCAGTCGTCCCGGTCGAGGTCGTCGAGCCGCAGCGTGAGAGAGCGCAGCGTCCACAGGAGCGCGGCCCAGGTCAGCCCCAGGTAGACCGGCTGCGTGAACAGGGCGGCGCAGCCCTCGAGCAGCACCGTCCAGCTGGGAATGCGCGCCGGATCGGCGCGGAGGGCGGCGGTGGTGACCCAAGTCAGGGTGCCGAGGCTCCACAGCAGGCCCATCTGGACCGACACGGCGACGGCGTACGCCCCCTTGCGGGGCATCGCGTGTCCGTCAGCGTCGAGGCGATCGACGACGGCCTCGACGAACACGGCCGTGCGGTCCAGCTCGCGCAGCACGCCGTAGTAGGTCATCGCCCCGCGCGCCTCGTCGTCGGGGAGGCTCCCGCGCTCGCGCTTGCGACGCTCGGCCTCGACGATGCGGGGGTAGGCGCTCGAGCGGTAGGCCCAGAACGAGCTCCAGACGGAGAGCTTGCGCCACACCTGACCCGCCAGGATTGCGTGGTTGAGGTCGGAGCGGATCACCCGGACGATTCGCAGGCGCACCGGCAGGCCTGCCTCCCGGGTGGTCTGGAGCAGGGCCTGCCACACCCCGAGGGTCGTGCGCTCGACCCAGGGGGAGCCCGGGTTGCGAGAGCGATTCACGGCCGTGAAGAGGCGCTCCTCGAGCCGCTTCTGGATGTCGTACATGTCGAGCGGGGGGAGCGGGCCCACGAGGTGGATCATCGCCTGTGCGGCGCCGCTGACGTCGTTGGTGGACAGGCGCTCCATCACGCGGCGGAGCATGCGCATCTTGCGGCCGGGGATGATCTCGCCCGAGCGGCAGGAGGTGAGCACCAGCCGGTTGCCTTCCTGGATCACGATGTCGTGGGGGTCGGGCTCGGCGAGGAAGAAGACGTGCTCGTACTGCTCCCACCAGCCGAGGCCCAGGAGCCGCTGTCCGACCTTCTTGGGCTTGATGCCGAGGCCGGCGAGCCGCGCACGCGCGGAGTCGTCTTGGCGCTCCACCGCATCGATCAGCTCCGAGAGGAGCACGCCCTCGGGCTGGACCACGACGAGGACGTCTTCAGCGATCAGCGGGCGGACCACCTCGGATGCGCTCACCCACTTCGGCCCGAAGCGCTCGGCCCGCTCGGCGAACGTGAGCTGCAGCCGGGCGAGCCAGCGGAAGTTCAGCTCGTCGAGCATCACGCGTCGCAGCTCGTTGCGCAGGCGCTGCCCGAGAGCAGCTGACGTCACCCCGGACCACTCGAAGGGGCGCATCGCCCAGGACAGGGCCCCGACGGCGGCGGACAGCTCCTGCCCGATGCCCGGACGGCGGACCATGATCCGCGCGCGGCGCCCGTCGGTGAGCTCGGCGAGCCAGGTGCAGGCGATGGCGGTGGAGCGAATCGGGATGGGGTCGATTCGGGAGATCCACTGGCCGACAGGGCCCTGGCTGGCGGCCTCGAGTCGTGCCAGAGCCACCTCGAGGGGGAAGGCGTCGATCTCCTCGTCCACCTGCTGGAGCCCGAGGCAGACCTCGACAGGGAGGATGTCCATCCGGCGTGCCCCGAGACGCCCGATCACCCGCCCCGCGAGTCCCATCGACTCGACGACCTGCCGGATTCGTGCGCCGCGCTCGTGCAGCGTCGGCTGACGAAGTCGGACGAACCACCAGGCGAAGTAGGCGACCAGGGGGGGAGCCCAGCGCAGCAGCGTCCGCAGCACGGCGAGCCTGGAGGCTGGTGGTGGCTTGAAGACGCTCATGCGCGTCGGCTGCGGGAGTCCCTCAGCCACGGGGCGCCCTCGCCGTGCGGAGGCGGTGGTTCACGCGGCGCCAGGTGCCGAGGGCGATCCAGGCGAGCGCCAGCCACGTCAGCGGGTGGGTGGCGACGTCCACGGCGGCGGCGACCGGCGTGATCGACGCACCCCGCCAGGCGGCGAGGGTGAGCACCAGGAGGACCGCGGAGGCGCCGAGGTTGAGGACCAGGCTCGCGGCGTGGAGCACCTGGCTGACGCCGTAGGCCGCGCCGCCGACCAGCTCTCGGTAGAGACCGGGCACCCGGCGCGTCTGCTGCGCGCGCCAGAACCGCGAGACCTCCTCGAGCTGTCGAAGCTCGGCGATTCGGGCCTCCCACTCGCTGCGCATGTCGTCATAGCCGCGGCGGTCCAGCTCCCGGCGGAACCTCCGCTTGGCGCGCTTGAGCGCACGTCGCTTCCAGCGGGCGAGGCCCTCGGCGACGGCGAAGTCGGGGTCGATGCGCGAGACGAGAGTCTCGTAGAGCACGACGCCGCGCAGGGAGCGGAGTGTCTCGGCGTTGATCTGGATGTTCAGATCGCGCGCGACCTCGGCGCTGGCCAGGAAGCCCGCGGCGCTCGTGCGCTCCCACCAGTCGGCGTCGCCCGAGAGGTGCGGCAGCACGGTCCGCCACATCATGTCCTGCATGATGTAGGTGGCCTCTTCGACGTCGATGGGCGGCAGCGGTGAGCCCACGGCCAGGGCCATGCGACCCGCACCGCCCCAGTCCTCCGCCAGCATGAAGCGGTTCATCTCGAGTCCGATGAGCAGCTGGTACTCGGAGATGCGGCCGCAGGCGCCGAAGTCGAGCATCACGACACGCCCGCCGTCCTGCAGGAGGATGTTTCCCGGGTGGGGGTCGGCATGGAAGAACGGAGCCTCGAACCGACCCCACTGGGAGATCTCGGTGATGCGAGCCGCGATCTTCTTGGGTCGGATGCCGCGGGCGGAGAGCCGCTCGATGGCCGCAGCGTCCTGGTGCTCGACGGCCTCGAGGAGCGCCATGAAGGGCACGCCCTCGACGTAGTCGGAGACGAGCACCTGCTCACTGCACAGGGCCATGTGGACCCGTGGGGCGGTCAGCCAGCGCAGGCCAGACTCACGAGCGGTCCGGCGGAACAGCGTCTGGAAGTCCGCCTCCTTCCGAAAGTCGAGCTCGTCGGTGAACATCGACCACAGCTCGGTGCGGACGTGCTGGTACCAGCCCGGACGAACCAGCGTGGCGAGCTCGGCGAGTCGGGTGCCCAGGTTGAACATCGTCAGGTCGGCCTGGAAGCTCTCTGCGGCGCCAGGGCGACGGACCTTGATGGCGACCTCGCGCCCGTCGAGGAGCCGCGCGCGGAACACGGTGGCGATGGAGGCCGAGCCAACGGGCGAGGGGTCGATGTGCGCGTAGACCTCGTCGAGCGGACGACCTGCTGCGGCCTCGATGGCGGGACGGACCTCGTCGAGGGGGACACCGCCGGCGCGATCGACCAGCGAGCCGAGCTCACGGCAGACCTCGAAGGGCAGCATGTCGACGCGAATCGAGAGCTGCTGCCCCAGCTTCACGGCCGTGCCGCCGAGGCGCTCGAAGAGCTCGCGGAGTCGCTGTGCGAGCCGGCGCTCGGTGACCGGACCCCGAAGGCGGTCGGCGGCGAGGCGCGCTGCGAACACCGCCAGGCCGAGCGACCATCGCGTCAGGCGACGCAGCACGACCCACGTGGACACGCGTGGAAGCGCGGGACCTCGAAGGGTGACGGCCGGCTGGGGGCGTGCGGTCACCTGGTCGCGCCAGGGGAGCGAGCCGAGCTGGACGTCGGGGGCCGGCTGGTGGCGAGGCATTCGAGCCGGTCTAGCGGCTCCGTCGAGTGTGCGCCGCCCCAAAGTGGCCGGCTGGCGTTGCTCTTCGGCATGCAGCGGCGTGGGAGGTCGGGCTGACGAGCGCGCCCGGGTCCGACGACACGCGCTGTCGCTCGTCGGGGGTGCGGGCTCGGGCAGGTGGCGACCTCGCTCGGGAGCCCCGGCGGGACGCGCTGGCCAGGTGTGGGGTATGGAGGCCCATGCGCTTCTTCGTCACAGGTGGGACGGGCTTCATCGGAGGACACCTCGTCGAGCGCCTGGTGGCGTCGGGGCACGAGGTCACAGCGCTCGTGCGCAGTCCCCACAAGGCGGAGCGGCTGCGCGAGCTCGGGGTCACCCTGGTGCCGGGCGATCTGTCGGTGTTCGCCGAGCCCGGGACGACCCTCGAGCCGGTGGACGTAGTGGTTCACCTGGCCGGGGTGGTCACCGCGCCCGATGCCGCGACCTACGAGGCGATCAACTTCGGAGCGGTCCGCGACCTGGTGGCCTGCCTGGAGCGTCAGGACTGGACCCCCCGTCGTCTCGTGTTCGCGAGCTCCCTGGCGGCTGCGGGTCCCTCTCCAGCGGACCGCGCGTGGACCGAGGCGGACACGCTGGCGCCCGTCGAGCCCTATGGAGAGGCCAAGGCGCGCGCCGAGGCGGTCTGCGCCGCCGCCTCGTTTCCGACCACGAGCTTCCGTCCGCCGCCGGTGCTGGGTGGGGGCGACCCGGCCTTCCTGCCCGTCTTCGCCCTCGCCTCCCGAGGGCTCGGCTTCCGGGTGGGCGGCCCGGCACAGCGAATCTCGTGGATCGGCGTGGACGACCTCGTCGCCGCGATCGTTGCGATGTCCGAGGACACCCACGAGGGCCATCGGATCTACTTCACGACCCACGAGCAGGTGATCGACCTCGACGAGCTGTGGGCAGGCGTGTCGCGAGCCTTCGGGCACCGGGTGCGGGTCATCCGGGTTCCTGGTCCGGTGATGTCGGGCCTCTCGACCGTGGCGTCCGTCGTGCTCCCGCTCGTGGGTCGACCCAACCCGCTCGACGCGAAGATGGTGGCCCAGATGCGGGCTCCTGCCTTCGTGTGCACGAGTGCTGCCCTCACGGCAGACCTCGGCTGGCAGGCACAGGTCGGGCTCGACGAGACGCTCGAGCGCACCCTCGCTGGCTACCGAGAGCGCGGCTGGCTCTGAGGGCGTCATCCGTGTGCTGCCGCTGCGCAGGCGGTACTGTGGAGCCCTCGGAGGTCACTTGGCGTCGTACCGCACCCTCAACTCGCAGCTCATCGTCGCGGACTATGCGCGCTCCTACCCGGAGATCGTCAGGGGAGAGGGCGTCTACCTCTACGACAGCGAGGGGCGCCGCTATCTCGACGCGGCAGGCTGCACGGCGGCGGTCACTCACATCGGCCATGGCGACGCGCGCGTCGCCGAGGCGCTCGCGGCGCAGGCCAAGACCCTGGCGGTCCACCCGACGCACCTGTTCCACAGCCCCCTCGTCGAGGCCTACTTCGAGCGCCTCTGCGCTTTTGCGCCCGACGGCTTCTCACGCGCCTGGACCATCAGCGGGGGTACCGAGGCCATCGAGAACAGCCTGAAGCTGGCCTATCAGTACCACCGGGCCAAGGGCCGGCCGAAGCGCACGCGGTTCGTGGGTCGCTGGGACAGCTACCACGGCAACTCGGTCACCGCGCTGGATGTCGGTGGCATGGTGGGGCGGCGGAGCTTCTACACCGCGCTCATGCCCAGCCAGCACCTTCACCTCCGCAGCTGTCAGCCCTATCGTCGGCCTGCAGGACAGTCGGAGCAGGCGTACGAGGACGAGCTGGTCACCGAGCTCGCTGATCTGGTCGAGGCACATCCTGACGAGATCGCGGCGTTCGTCGCCGAGCCCCTCGTCGGCTCAGCGCTGGGAGCGGTCGGTCCGACGCCAGCCTACTTCGAGCGCATTGCCGAGATCTGCCGTGCCCACGACATCCTGATCATCGCCGACGAGGTGATGACCGGCTTCGGTCGCACGGGGCGCAACTTCGGCTGCGAGCACTTCGGAACCCACGCGGACGTCTTGGCCTGCGCCAAGGGCATCAGCGGTGGCTACCTGCCCCTCGGCGCCCTGTTGGTCCGTGATGAGGTGGCCGAGGTGCTGCGAGACAGCGGCGACCCGTTCTTCAGCGGCCAGACCTACGCCTGCATTCCTCTGGCGGCTGCGGTCGGCCTGGCCGTGCTCGATCGCATCGAGGGTGATGGCCTGGTGGACAACGCCCGGGAGGTGGGCGGCTACCTGAAGGCGCAGCTGTCGACGCTGCTGGAGCATCCGCACGTCGGTGACGTGCGAGGCGAGGGTCTGTTCCTCGGCATCGAGTTCGTGGCCGACAAGACCACGAAGGCCCCGCTCGATCCGGACTGGCGCTTCAGCAAGCGGGTGGAGGCTGCGGCGCTGCACCACGGCCTCGTCACACTGGGGGCGCGCGGAACCGTCGATCACGTGCTCGGTGACCACATGCTGTTCGCGCCGCCGCTGATCCTCACGACCGCGCAGGCGGACGAGCTGGTGGCTGGACTCTCGGCGAGCATCGACGACGCGCTCGCGGCGTGCCAGGCGTAGGCGCCTCTCCAGGCGAAGACCCAGGTGGCTGTGTCCACGTCAGGCCCCCGGCCCTGCGGGTATGGGCTAGGCGGCCTCGGCGATCATGGCGTAGGAGCGGAGTCGGGCCTGGTGGTCGAACGGGATCGTCACCAGGGTGAGCTCGTCGGCCAGGGTCTGCTGCTGCAGTGACCGCAGCCCCTCCACGACCTGCTCGGCCGTGCCCACGAGGGCATACTGCCGGTACATCGCGAGCGCCATCTGCTCCATCGGACCGTAGGCGGACGGGTCGAGGGTGTCGGGATCCTGGAAGGGACCGTTCTGGCCCCGCAGCAGGCTCTGCACCAGGTAGTGCTCCGAGGTGCGGGTCAGGTGATTGGCCTCGGCCTCGGTCTCCGCGGCCTGCACGTACCAGGCGATGTTCACCCGGGGACGGTCGACGACGCCCGGCCGGAAGTGCTGGTGGTAGGTGGAGAGGCAGGCGGAGAGTCCGCGTGGGTCGAGGAAGCCTCCGAAGGCATACGGGAGGCCCCGATCCGCGGCGAAGCGGGCGCTCGAGACCGAGGTGCCGAGGACCCAGGGGTCGGCCGCCCGCTCCGGCACCGGACTGGCGAAGGTGTCGGGGTAGTCGCGCCGGGAGCTGCCGGGCCCGAGGTAGGCCAGCAGCTGGTCCATGGCATCGAAGGCCTGGGGACCGGGAGACCGGACGCCGAGGGCCTGCGGAGCGTGGCGCTCGGAGCCACCGCCGCGGCCCATGCCCAGGTCGATCCGCTCGGGAAAGAGGGTGGCGAGCAGGTTGTACTGCTCGGCGATGTGGAAGGGGCTGTGGTAGGGCAGCAGCATGCCGCCTGCGCCCACGCGGATGCGCTCGGTCACCGTGGCCAGGTGGGCCACCAGCACCTCGGGCGCGCCCGAGGCGAGGGCCTCGTCGGAGTGGTGCTCGGCGACCCAGAAGCGGTGGTAGCCGAGGGTGTCGCAGGTCTTCGCCAGCTCGACGGTGTTGGCCACCGCCTCGGGCGGGGTCATCCCCTGCGAGACGGGGGACTGGCAGAGCGCGTTGAGGACCAAGGCGACCTCCGGAGGGGCGGGCGCCTATCACCCGGGCCGTCGTCAGGCCTCTCGGTCAGCGGGAGCCGGTGGCACGAGATGATCCGGAAAGGGCGCGCCCGGCAGGGTCGAGAACCGGGCCACTCGCCCGAGCGCGGCGCGGGGAACGTCGCCGTAGACGTGCGGGAAGAGCGCGCCACCTCGGCTGGCCTCCCAGCGCAGGGTGCCGGGGGCGAGGTGCTCGGGCAGGACCTCCACCAGCACCAGGGCCTCGCGCCCGGCGAAGTGGATCCGGGCCGTCTCGCGCACCTGGTGAGCAGCGCTGAGGTGGACGAAGCCGTCAGACCGGTCGATCGGCGCCCAGGGGAGCACGTCTGCCGCCGCCTCCCAGGCGTCGGGCTCGAGGATCTTGAACAGCGGCGCGGTGGCGTCGGGTGGTTGCATGGTGGGGGCGTATCCACCGCACCCGCTGCGGGCTGGTATCGTGGGGTCCCCCGCGCACAGGAGCACGACGGTGAACAGGACACTTCTGTGGGTCTCGACCCTCTCCGTGGCCATGAGCTGCACCAGCGCGACCAGCGAGCCTCCGGTGCTCGACTGGGAGTCCGCCACCCTGCCGACGGGGGAGCGCCCTCCCCCCGCGCTCTACGAGTTCACCTTGGCTGCGGATCCGTTCTTCGTCGGCGGCGACGCGAGCGTGACGGTCACCGGGCCATTCCTCGCGGGAGACGTGCTCCACCTGGTGGGCTCACCGAGCGGCCATGCGGCGCCACCGGGCGGGGGAGCCTGCTTCTTCTCCTGGTGCTTCGACCTGCTGCCGCCTCTGACGCCGGTCGTGTCCGAGCTGGCCGGGGTCGATGGCGTGCACACGTTCGAGTTCGCGCTCCCACACGATCCTGCGATGGTCGGCGACGACTTCGGGCTTCAGGTGATTCATCCGCGCTTCGGGCCCCCGGGCTGGGAGCTGGTGGTCAGCAATCCGCTCCTGATCACCCTGGACTGCCCGCCGGCCGACCGCGACTGCAGCGGCGTGTGCTTTGGGCCCGACGCGCCCTTCACCTTCTGGACCGACGGCGACGGCGACGGCTTCGGGGATCCATCGGCCCCGGTCGAGGCCTGCGCGCTGCCGCCGGGCGCCGCCGATAACGCTGAGGACTGCAACGACGCCGAGCCGAGCGCCTACCCGGGCGCTATCGATCTGTGCGGTGATGGCCTCGATGCCGACTGCGACGGTCTCGACACGCGCTGCGGCCTGACCGGAGAGCACTCCCTGGGCGACTGTGGGACCCGCATCGTGGGGCCCGCGAGCGCCGCCGGCCTCGGGGTCGCGCTGGCTGCCGAGGAAGACTTCAACGGCGACGGCGTCGTCGACCTCGTCATCGCGGGCAACGATCTGTCCGGTGCGGACGCGGGCACCGTGTGGATCGTCGATGGGACAGTCACCGGCGACTACGTCATCGACCCGGCGGATCCCCTCACGCTGGTGGAGATCACCGGCGTCGATCCGGCCGGAGAGATGGGGTACCTCGGCCTGACGACGGGCGACTTCAACGGGGACGGCATCGCCGAGATCGCCATCGGCGCCACGGGCGTGAAGTCCAGCCCGGGGCTGTGCGCCGACACCAGCAACGGCAACGTCTACGTGATCGAGGGCCCCTTCGGTGGCGGTGGGCTCTCGGGGCCCCACGACGCGGGGGTGTCCTACGCCGTGCTCGAGGGCGCCGACACCGGCTACACGGGCGTGGTCTGCTACAGCGACTACATCGGCTACGAGCTGGACAACGCGGGTGATGTCGATGGCGACGGCATCGACGACCTGCTCGTCAACAGCCAGTGGATGTGGGCACCTGAGGACATCACGTCCGCCTACCTGGCCTTCGGCAGCGACACCGGCGCGATGAGCGGCGACATCAGCCTCGTCCCGGGCGTGCGCTTCGAGAACGCCTGGGAGCCCATCGGGCCCTACCCGACCCTCCCGCGGGGCGTCGGCGACCTCAACGCCGACGGCTTCCGCGACGTGATGGTCAGCAACGTGGTCGACGACGCGCGAGGCGCCTTCGCCGGGGCGTCCTACATCTACTTCGGCCCGTTCGACGACGGCGAGGTGCTGACCGAGCTGGACGCCGACCTGGTGATCGAGGGCGCGCATGCCGAGCTGTGGTTCCCCAACACCCAGACCGGCCTGCACGCGGCGGACTTCAACGACGACGGCTTCCTCGACCTGGGCGCGGGCTCCTTCGGCGTGCCCGACCCCGTGGCCTACCCGGGCATGTACATGGGCGCGGGCTTTCTCTTCTACGGGCCGTTCGGGCCGGGCGTCATCAGCACCGATGCCGCCGATGCCTGGTGGCACGGCGAGGTCGACGGCGACGACGCGACGGACTTCAGCTACGCCGGCGACGTCAACGGCGACGGCCACAGCGACGTCGTGATTGGTGGCGACCTCGGCACCGGTCCGAGCGGTCTGGCGAGCAGCGGCACGGTGCACGTCTTCTTCGGTCCCCATGGCGGTGAGACCCTGCTCGCCGAGGCCGATCTCCTGCTCGAGGGCGAGGGGGCCGGTGATCAGGCCGGCTGGGGCGTCTACACGGTCGGTGATCTCGACGAAGACGGCTTCGACGACATCGCCGTCACGGCCCCGGGCAGCGACGCCGGTGGCGTCGACAGCGGCGCGGTCTACGTCTGCTACGGCGGCGACACCGGGCAGTGCTCGAGCACCCCGCCGGCGACCCACCCCGTGGAGATCGACCCGGCCTGCGTCGACACCTCCTACGACTACGCCGAGGAGTGGTCCTGGTACTACAACGACCTCACGCCGACCCACGACGGCGTGATGTCGCACCCCGCGGTCGCCCCCCTGGTCGACACGAACCTCGATGGGCTGGTCGACGAGCGCGACGTGCCGGCGGTGGTCTTCAACGCCTACGAGTCCCACTGGATCGGACCGGAGAGCCACGTCGTCGCCGTTCGCGGCGACACGGGCGCGACGCTGTGGTCGAGCGGCGGGCACGGCACCTACAACACCGGCCAGGTGGCCATCGGTGACGTCGATGGCGATGGCCGGCCCAACGTCGTGGCGGCCAGCGACGACGGGGTCGTCTGCCTCGACAACGACGGCTCCTTCCTGTGGGAGGCGCCGGCGGCCACCGCTGGGTACGGGCACCCGAGCATCGCCGACATCGACGGGGATGGGGTCGCTGAGGTGATCTACGGTAAGACCGTGATCAACGCCGACGGCTCCGTGCGGTGGGTCGGCGATGGCTGCCGCGGGTCCTCACAGCTGCAGGCGCACGCGGTCGACATGGATCAGATCACCGATCCGGCCGATCCCGAGTACGGCCTGCTGGAGGTGGTCGCGGGCTGCACGGTCTACAACCACGACGGCACCATCCGCTGGAGCGCCCCCGAGTCGGACGGCTACACGGCCGTCGGCAACTTCGACGCCGACCCCCAGCCCGAGATCGCGATGGTGATCGGCGAGCTGATCGTCTTCGACCACGACGGCACCGTGCTGTGGCGCGACGCCTCGGTGACCGGTGCTCGGCAGCCCGCGGTGGCGGACTTCGACGGCGATGGAGAGGCGGAGATCGGCGTGCTGAAGAACGCAGACGCCGTCGCCGTGTTCGACGCGGACGGGACCGAGCTCTGGTCGGCGGTGGTCAGCGATCCGAGTGCGCTGACCGGCGTCTCGGCCTTCGACTTCGACGGGGACGGCGCCTCGGAGCTGGTCCACGCCGAGGACGTGGGCCTCCGGGTCTTCGACGGGCCGACGGGGGCGGTCGTGCTGCACCACCCCACCCACACCAGCCTCACGCTCTACGAGGCCCCGCTGATCGTCGACGTCGACGGGGACGGCGAGACCGAGATGGTGCTGGCAGGGAACAACGGCGGGCCCCACATGGGTGTCTACGTGCTGGGTGCTGAGGGGGGCGCGTGGAGCCGCACCGGTCGGGTCTGGAACCAGCCGTCGTGGTCGGGCTCCAACCTCTCGCAGGACGGTAGCGTCCCGGTGGCGCCGGAGACGGATCTGCTGCACTTCCGGGCCGCGGTCGTCACGGGACCGGCGGGCGCGGGCGACCCGGACCTCGCGACGGGGATGCCGCACAGCTGCATCGAGGAGTGCGGCTCTGACGACGACGACCCGGTGGTGTGGATCCCCGTCTACAACCACGGAGGGGGAGACTCGGCGGCCACGACGGTGCAGGTCGAGGATCTCTGGGCCGGCGGCGTCCTCCACGAGCTGGACGTTCCGCCCATCCCGGCAGGAGAGATGGCCTGGGTCGGGCCCGTCGTGCAGGACACGAGCTTCCGCATCACGGTCGACCCGGATGGCCTGCTCGTCGACTGCGACGACACCAACAACAGCTGGCAGGGCATGGGCCTGTACTGTGCGTGTGAGTCACGCGGTGCGGTCCCCGAGGTCGCGACGGACCCATCCTGCGCCGAGGCTGACCTGGTCTTGATCTTCGACGACTGGGACTTCGGCGACGGCTGCTGCACCGGAGAGTGGGTGGAGGACGGGGAGTGGTTCTTCTACTCCTTCTCCCAGTGGTACAAGGTCGACGCCGTCGCCAACCAGGGAACGTCGCCCTCGACGCCAGCGACCGTGCGGGTGACGGACTCGCTGGGCAACCTGCTCCTCGACGTGGAGATCCCAGCCCTCGCGCCGGGTGAGGCGTTCCGGCTGCCGGGGGTCACCTACGACAACCTGGTCTACAGGCCCGCGCTTGACGCGCTCGGCGGCTGGCCGACGGTGGAGTACGTCCTCGATGCGGACGACGACGTGCTGGAGTGCGACGAGGCGAACACTTACGTCTACGATGCCTTCTTCGCCGACTTCTGCCTCACCTGATGCAGATGCGACCCGCGCGGCCGCACGCGTCGGGTCGCCTGGGCGGGGACGGTCTGCCCGGTCGAGGAGTGGACCCGGGAGTGAGGGCGGACCGGTTATGGGCCCCGCCTTCCGAGGAGCCACCCGATGAAGCTCGCCACGCTCGACAACGGTACCCGCGACGGCGCCCTGATCGTCGTTCGCCGTGACAACGCCGCCTACACCTCCGCCGCCTCCGTCGCGCCGACCCTCCAGGCCGCGCTCGACGACTGGGATGCCGCGGAGCCGAAGCTCCGTGCGCTCGCCGCGAAGCTCGAGGCCGGTGAGGTCGCGTCCCATCCGGTCGACACCACCCAGCTGCGCTCGCCGCTGCCCCGCGCCTACGAGTGGGTCGATGGCTCGGCCTACCTCAACCACGTGCGCCTGGTCCGCAAGGCCCGCAACGCTGAGCCCCCGGCGACCCTCGAGACCGACCCCCTCGTCTACCAGGGTGGCTCCGGCATCTTCCTCGGCCCGACGCAGGACATCCCCCTGCCCAACGCCGACTGGGGCCTGGACTTCGAGTCCGAGATGGTGGTCGTCCTCGGCGACACGCCTCAGGGCACCACGGCCGCCGAGGCGCTGCAGCACGTCAAGCTGATCACGATCTGCAACGACGTGACCCTGCGCAGCCTGATCCCCACCGAGCTGAAGAAGGGCTTCGGCTTCTTCAACGGCAAGCCGGCGACCGCCTTCGCGCCCTTCGCCATCACGCCGGACGAGCTGGGCGACGCCTTCGTCGGGGGCCGGGTGCACCTGCGCCTGCGCACCCACTACAACGGTGATCTGGTGGGCGACACCGAGGCTGGCCCGGAGATGCACTTCTCCTTCGCCGACCTCATCCAGCACATCGCGAAGACCCGGAGCTTCACGGCCGGTACGCTGCTCGGCTCCGGCACGGTCTCCAACGAGGATCGTGCGCGCGGCATCTCGTGCCTCGCCGAGCGTCGGATGATCGAGATCATCGAGACGGGCTCTGCGAAGACCCCGTTCATGAAGTCCGGCGACACGGTGCACATCGAGATGCTCGACGCCGATGGCCACAGCCTCTTCGGGGCCATCGACCAGACGGTCGCGTGATGAAGCTCTACGGCTACTGGCGCAGCTCCAGCGCGTGGCGGGTTCGCCTCGGGCTCGGCCTGAAGGGGCTGGACTACGACTACGTCGCGGTCCACCTCAAGAACGGCGAGCAGCTCGGGGATGAGCACGGCGCGCGCAACCCGCTGCACCAGGTGCCGGTCCTCGAGCTCGACGACGGCACGCGGCTCACCCAGAGCCTCGCCATCCTCGAGTGGCTCGAAGAGACCCATCCCGAGCCAGCACTGCTGCCGGCCGCTCCGCTCGCGCGGGCACGCTGCCGAGCGCTCGCGGAGATCGTGAACTCGGGCATCCAGCCCGTGCAGAACCTGAGCGTGCTCCTGGCCGTGCAGGCGCTCGGCGGCGATCGGATGGCCTGGGGCCGTCAGGCGATCCAGCGCGGTCTCGAGGCCATGGAGACCCACGTATCGGGCCTCGACACGCCGTTCCTGTGTGGCGAGGCGCCCACGCTGGCCGACATCCTGTTGGTGCCGCAGCTCTACAACGCGCGCCGCTTCGCCTGCGACCTGTCTACGGTCCCCACGCTCACGGCCGTCGAGGCCCGGTGCGAGGCCCTGCCCGTCTTTCAGGCGGCCCATCCGAGCGCACAGCCCGACGCCTTCTGAGCGCACGCGGCCCGGTCTCGACCGAGCGGCGCCGTCAGGCCTGGACGTGGTCCTCGGCGCCGAGGCTGGCGCTCATCGGGATCACCTCGGGAATCCAGGATTCGTCGATGGTCTTCGGTGGTAGCTCGACGGGCACGCCGTCGTAGCGGGTGCGCACTCCCGGCCACACGAACTGCTCCCACATGTAGGCGAGGATCGAGGGCCGATCGAGGCCAGGGTGGATGTGGGGCTTCACGTGCTCGGCGTGGTAGGCCGGGAGCTTCGTCCAGTGCATGCGAGGGTGCATGTGGTGGACCGTGTGGTAGCCGTTGTTGCAGGTCCACCAGTTGAGCCAGCCGCCGACGAAGTTGCGGCTGTGGTTCCACTCGCTGAAGTCGTCGCAGCCATCGTGCTGCAGCAGGTTGATCGTGACGATCCCGAACGCGGCCGCGAAGTGGGGAACGTAGAAGTAGAGGACGAACTTCTGCCAGTCGAGGAAGAGGAGTGCGGCCGAGACGACGACGAGCACCGCCGTCTCGAGCATCAGCTGCCGGAACCACGACGGCTTGCGCGTGCGCATGGTGGACACGAACGCGGCCTCGCCTCCCACGATGTCCTTCGCGACGATGGGAAAGAAGGTGAGAAAGTTGAGCAGGTTCCAGGAGAACCGCGCCTTGGACGTGCGCATCACGTCTTTCGCGGTCTGGGTGTTGTGGTGGTGGCTCATGTTGTGGCCGGGCACGAAGGAGCTGACCGGGTGGCCGTAGCCGAGAGTCAGAACCACCTGAAAGGCCTTGTTGAGCCACTTCTGCCGAAAGATGCTGCAGTGGATCGCGTTGTGCGTGCTGGTCGCGACGAGCCACGAGAGCCAGCAGGTGATTCCGATGGCGAGCACGGTCGCCCACGCGGGAGCGGTGTGACGGGGGTCGAGCCACCACAGCGCCGCGAGCGCGGCGAAGTAGAGGCCGACAATAAACAACGTCCGAAGGTCTTCGGGGTACCGCAGGATGCGTGCCACCACCTTGCACCTCTCCAATTCGGCGCCCCTCTTTCCACGGCAGGACCGCTCGTGCAAGAACGGTTCGCGTCAATCGGGTTGGTGGTGAGCCCCTGCGGGCTGCTCAGCGTCGCCCGATGGTCCAAGCCCCGGGTGTGTCGGGAAGAATCCGAACGGACTCTGCGCGTGGTGGGACGCTCAGGTCGAGGGGCTGCGCCATGGGAGAGTCTGCGCCGGGAACGGTCTGGGTGTCGAGGACCTTGCGGCCGGCCCGCCACTCGACCCGCCAGCCCGTCGCGCCCGCGACGGCCAGCTCCAGCTGGCGTCCACCGAGGCCCTGGACCGGGATCTCGAGGCCCCGAAGGTCGATGCGTGCGGCGAGTGGACCATCATCCGCTCCCGTGATTCGGCCGAGGAGGGGGAGCGTCATGCGCACGGGCTGCTGGGGGCGGGCGAGGGTCCGTGTCGCCGGGTCGTCGGTGCGACGCGCGCTGAAGCTCCGCAGACGACCGCTTCGGTTGTCCGATGACCAGGCGAGGACCTGCACAGTCGCCGCCTCGTCGAGCTCCAGCACGATCGGTCTCTCGGCCTCACGGCTCGTCGAGCGCCCACCGATGAGCACGTCGAGTCGCGCACCCTCGGGCCGTGTATCGAGGGCCCAGCGCCCAGGGGGTAGCGAGAGTCGATCGAGTACGGCGGGGTTCGGGCCTCCGATTCCTACGCCGAGGCGTCCCTGGGGACCGATGCTCGCCACAGCCCCTCCAGTGGCGAAGAACCAGACCGGGACCTCGATCTGCTGGGGACCGACCTTGGGGCCGAGCGCCCCATCGCGGCGCACGTGGTAGGTCGCGAAGATCGGTGAGTCGACGCGGCCAGCGGCCAGTCGGAGCGGTGCATAGCGCACCTCGAAGTCCGGTCTCGACGTCAGCTCCGAGGCCGGGCTGCGCTCGTCGAGCGGTCGCGTCGCGGCGATCAGGTCGGGACCGCGTGACCAGACCTCGGTGGCCTCGAGCCCGAGCATGCTCACGGCGCGGAAGCGGGTGTAGTAGGGCAGAGCGCCCGGTGAATCGACGGCGAGGAGCGGGTCGAGGTGGCTCCAGGCGACCCGCAGGGCCTCGCCGAGCGGTGCAGAGCGCAGGGGCATGCTCCGAGACCGTGCATGATCGGCGCTGCCATCGAGCCACTGTGGCGCCAGGCCGAGCAGGGCGATCGGGGCCCAGTGGCGGGGCGGCAGGAGGGGAGCACACTCCGCAGCCAGCAGCGCGAGTGCGGGGAGCACGGGGACCAGCCGCTGCCACCCGGGCGCGGTGTCTCCGCCCGAGAGCACGACGTAGGCGAGCCATGCTGCGGCGACCGTGGCGGGGAGCACGATGCGCTCCCGAGTGCCCTGGGCGAGTCCGACGGCGGCGAGGGCGGTGAGCACGATGTTGGCGAGCAGCGCGCGAAGCGTCCACAGGCTGCCGCTCCAGACCTGCTGCAGCGGACCTGTGCCATCGGCTCGTGCAGTGGCGGGGAGCCAGTCGCCGTACAGTCCCAGGCGGGCGAGCTCGTGTCCGGCGATGGCGAGTGCCGGGAGGCCCATCACCGAGGGAACCTCTCTGCGCGTGAGGAACAGTCCCAGCGTCGCCGCACCCCAGAGCACCAGGCCATCGGCACGCAGCAGCACGATCGCGGTCCACAGGAGAGCGGCCAGGGTCCACGACTCTCGGCGCAGGGCCACGAGAGCGACGGCGACGAGGCCCGCGAGGAAGCCGTGCTCCAGTCCGCCCATCGTGGCGACGGCCAGGCCGCCGGAGGTCGCCAGCAGCAGCCCACCCGTGGCGGCGCGGTCGGCCGAGGGGCGCAGCGCGTCGTCCAGGCTCACCGCAGCGATCGCGAGCAGCAGTCCCGCGAGGCCAAGCCCGCGTGCCGTGATCACGGGGTCGAGGCCGGCGACGAGTCCGCCGGCAGTGAGGAGCACCCACAGCAGATCGCTGTAGCCCTCCACGGGCGGACCGTCGGTCCAGGTCAGGCCGTGCCCTGAGATGAGACGGGAGGCGTAGCGAAAGGCGACGAAGGCGTCGTCGCTGACGTAGCGCGCGTAGGTCAGCGCGTGCAGCGTGCCCACCAGGAGGGCCGCCGCGCCCCATGCCATGCCCGTAGAGGTCCGTCGCATCGGGTCCTCGACTATGGCAGTCGCCGCGCGGCGTCGACGTGACCCGGCTCGGAAGGCATCGCGTGGATGTCAGGAAAGCGACCATCCTCCTTGACTATATATTCATATATATGAATATGTCTGTGTGGAGGTGAGGTCTGTTCATTCCGCCCCTTCTCGAGATGGGTCCCCTCTACTCGGGGATTCTCTTGATCTGCCTCGCCGCAGGGCTCGTCGCGGCCGCCCGGTCTGTGTGCGCGGTCCGGTATGGCGATGATGCCCGCCTGCTGCCGCTCGTCGTGGCTCTGGGCTTCCCGCTTCTGCTCACCGTCTGGGCGACGCTCGGGGCCTACCCGACCGAGGTCGAGTCTGCGCTCGCGCTGGAGGAGGGGCCGCGTCAGCAGATGCTGCTGGCGGTCGCTGTCAGCAAGGTGGTGCTCGTTCAGATCGGCGCGGGCCTGGTGACCGCCGTGTCGGTGATGGTCGTGCTCCTGGGGACGGCCACATCGGTCTCGCTCGGAGAGCGCCCACGCCTCGAGGTCGCGGGCGTGGCGGCCGTCCTCACCTTCCTGATCACCGCGTCCTGTCTGGCCTCGGGGATGGTCTCCGGGGAGTGGGGCGTCGCAGCTCTTCGGGCGCTGGTCTACCTCGCTGCCGGACTCATCACGACGGCTGCTCTGCTGCTGACCCACCGGCGGGGGCCGGGTGCACACCTCGGCCCCTTGGCCGCGGCGACGCTGCCGCTGTTGATCGCCGCTGTCGATGCGGCCGCCTCGGGCTGGGTGTCGGCGCAGGCCCTCAGCATGGCTGCTGCGGCTGCGCCGGTGGCGAAGCAGGGCGTGCTCACCGAGGGCTCGACGGCCGTGGCGGCGATGCGGGCTTTCAGTGGCTCCAACAGCCTGCTGGCGGTCGCGCTGGCGGCCCTTGGTCCCGTCGTGTCCTCCATGCGCAGTCGGGAGCTGGTCCGTCCACAGGCCGTGGGGGTCGCCCTCGGTCTGCTGACCGCGATCCTCACCATCGCGGTCACGAGCACGCCGCTGCAGCTGGTGATGCCATGACGGCCGAGGAGCTGGCGCTGGAGGAGCTCGGTGATCTGCTAGGTGTGCTCGGGCACGCGGATCGCCTCCGCCTGCTGCAGGAGCTTCGCGGTGGCCCACGCGATGTCGCGAGCCTCGTGGAGGCGGTCGGGCTGTCGCAGTCCCGCACGTCCCAGCACCTGGGACTGCTGCGGGCCCATCGGGTGGTGGAGAGCTCCCGGCATGGGCGTCGGGTGCGCTACCGGCTCCGCGACCCGGATCTGGCCCGCTGGCTGCTGTCGGGGCTCGACTACCTTGCCGTCGGGCGTGGCGCCGCGCTGGAGGAGAGCATCTCGGCGGTGCGCGAGCGCTACACGGACTGAGGCCTCAGCCGCGTGCGTCGAAGTGCTCGCCCCAGAGGCGCTTGCCGTGGGGGTGGCCCTCGACGCCGTCGAAGAAGGCCTCGATCAGCGGCTCGAGGTCCCCTGCGGTGACCGAGGTGAGGTCGAGCACCTGGAGGGTGCGCACGGTGAAGTCGCCCTCTTGGCTGTAGGGCACGCCGAGCACGATGCGCCGGCGGGCTGCATGGTCGACGATGTACAGCACCAGGGTGGGCGTCGGGCCCTCGCCGAGGCCGAGGACGGCCTCGTGGGCGAGTGCGGAGACGGGGTGGCCGCCGGCGTTGGCGCGCTGCACGTCGTGCGCCTGGTCGACGGTGGTCGTCGGGTCGAGGGGTGCCATCGAGCGCTGGCCGTCCGCCGACTCGAACGCGACGGTCGGCGTGAGTGGCCCTCCCGTGGAGAGGTGCCACAGGGCTTGGGCGCCGACGAAGCCGGCGAGGCGGCAGGCAGTGTCCATGGGGCTCCTGATCATGCGACGCGTATCGCACCCGGACCGGTGGGGTGACGAGGGGTTGCCGGGAGGGGGGCGGGTGGTGACCTTTGGTGCTGTGGCGTGCGCGCTGCGTGGAGGTCCTCTCTGCACCTGCTGCTGATCCTGGCTGTCGGACTCGTCGTCATCCTCGGCCCGGGGATGTGGGTGCGCCGCGTGCTCGAGCGCCACCACCGGCCCGCCGACCGCTACGCCTTCACCGGGTCGCACATCGCTCGGCGCCTGCTCGACGCCCACGGCCTGGAGCACGTGACGGTCGAGGTCACCGAGAAGGGGGATCACTACGACCCCGAGTCCCGTGCCGTGCGCCTGCTGCCGGCCAATGCCGAGGGGCGCTCGCTGACGGCGATCACGGTGGCCGCCCACGAGGTTGGTCACGCGCTGCAGCACGACGACGCTTACGCGCCGTTGATGCTGCGCACCTCGATGGTGACCTGGCTCGCGCCTCTGGAGCGCGTCGGGATGGTGATGATGGTGCTCGGGCCGGTGGTCGTCGCCCTGACGCGCATCCCGCACGCTGGACTGATCTCGATCCTGGGAGGACTCCTCGTGATGGGCGGGAGCACGGCCGTGCACCTGGTGACCCTCCCGACCGAGCTCGACGCGAGCTTCGGCAAGGCCCTGCCGATGCTCTTCCGGAACGATCTCGTCCTCCCGGAAGACCGCCCGGCCGCTCGGAAGATCCTCCTCGCGGCGGCGCTGACCTACGTGGCCGCGTCGCTGATGGCGCTGCTCAACGTCGCGCGCTGGTGGGCCGTCCTCCGCCGGTGACGGACGGGGCCATGCTGGCTCAGTCGCAGAGAGGATCCCCGGCGATCTCGGCAGGGCTCCTCGGCTCGAGCGTGAGCCTCGGAATCTCGCCCGTGGGGACCTCCTGAACACGCATCGTCAGGCAGTACGGTCCGGCACCGTCTTCGCACTCCACACAGGAGACACCGAAGGTGGCCATCAAGATGCAGATGGCGTCGTCTCCTCCTCCAGGTGCGATGAGGTCGACCAGGGGGCGTGAGTCGAAGTCGGCGACGAGGGAGACCCCGACGGCGGCACTCAGGTCCTCGGTGAAGGCCCCCGAGAGATCGGCATCGTCGAGCGCGAGGTCGAAGCCGTCCACGTTCATGTCAATGCGGCTCGTCTCGGCCCAGAAGATGGGATTGTCGCTGAAGTCGACGGAGTCCAGCTCGGTGGTCGGCAGGCAGAGATCCTGTGCGCCGCCCGAGGCATCGGCCCAGGCGAGGATGAGCCCGATGTCGTCGGGACCACTAGCCTGGACGCCGAGCAAGGGGGTGTCGGTGAGCAGTGCGCCGAACAAGTCACCCAGGCCGACCGGTTCGAGCCAGCTGCCAGCCGCGAGGTCCATGGCGTAGGTGCGACCGTCGAGGCTGCGGGCGTCGATGGACCCGCCCGCATCGTCCCCGACCGTCCAGGTGCTCTCGACCGGACTGCAGGGTGGATAGTCGAGGCGGGCGGTGTAGCTCTCGCTCGGCTCCAGCGGTGCGTCGGTCTCGAAGGTGACGATCGCGCCGTCGATGCTGGAGGTGCCCGCGACCGGGACACCAGAGGTAGTCTCGAGGCTGATCGACGCAGCCGCGCTCTCCCGCTCCAGCCGGTACTCGACGGTGGTGCCGTAGAAGACGTCGACCGCCCCGTCGAGTGGGCTCTGGGAGACCACCCCGTTCGTGCACGTCGTGGTGCCACCCGTGCCGGTCGTGCTGCCCGAGCCGCCGGTGCCGGTGCCGGTGCCGGTACCTGAGGTGGTGGTGTTGGTGTCGGTGTCGGTGTCGGTGCCGGTGCCGGTGCCCGGGCCCGTTGGGGTGTTGGTGCCCGTTCCAGCTCCAGGGACCTCGATGCAGAGCCCATCGCTGGTCATCGCGAAGCCGGTCGGGCAGTCCGCCGACTCCTCGGGCACGCAGGTGCCGGTCCCGTCGTCGACGAAGCCCTCCCCGCAGACGGTCTCGCCGTCTGGGCCGCAGGCGAGCAGAAGAGAGAGAATCACAGTGCGCATGACGTCCTCGGTCGACGGGGGATGCTCGGCCTCTACCGTCGCACACTTCGCGGGGTGAAGGGAGTGTCCGTCCCTTGGTTCCGCTTCAGCGACGCGCGGAAGTTCGAGAAGCCGATCAGCGCACGCTGCCAGCGGCGCTCGGCGGCGGCGACCGCCTCACCGCCCTGACCCCAGGCATCGTGGAGCAGGAACTTGCTCGCCGCCACGGAGTCGGGTGAGCGGGTGGCGAGCTCCGCGGCCAGGGTCCGTGCCTCTGCCTCGGGATCCTCGACGACGTGGGTGACCAGCCCCAGCTCGTGGGCTTGGGAGCCACTGACGATGCGCCCGGTCATCGTGAGCTCCTTGGCCACGTCGACCCGGATCAGCTCCCGCATCAGCACGGCGCCTCCCATGTCGGGCACGAGGCCCCACTTGGCCTCCATCACCGAGAGGCGGGCGTCGGGTGTGGCGAAGCGAACGTCGGCTCCGAGCGCGAGCTGCAGCCCTGCACCGAAGCAGTTGCCATGGATGGCCGCGATCACGGGAGCTCCTAGATCCCGCCAGCCGAGGCTCCACTGCTGGAAGCTGTTGCGCCAGGGAGCGAGGAGCTGTGGCAGCCGGAGGGCAGCCCCGAGCGGCTCTCGTGTGACGGACTTGAAGTCGAGGCCGGCGCAGAAGGAGGGCCCCTCGCCCCGGAGCAGGATCGCGCGGATGTCGCGGCGCTTCCGGAGCTGCCGCTGGGCATCGAGCACCGCGTCGAGCATCGCGAAGTCCATGCCGTTGTGCTGCTCGGGCCGCGTGAGGGTGACCAGGGCCAGCTCTCCCTCGTAGGTCACTCGCACCCGCTTGGTGGACGCACTCATGCCGCTCTCCCTGCTGGGGAGGTCTCACACGGCCAGGACGGACGCACCACGAGGGGGCTCGGAGTCGCGTCCGGAACCATCCACGGCGCGCGGCGGTCCGGGGGCGCTGCCGCGCTCTCGCTCGGGCGAGGTCGCGCTACGGCTCACGAGGAGGTGCGCATGAGCTTCGGCTTCGACGGAGCGGTCCGAGCGGTGGTCACCGGAGCACGGGGTGGTGTGGGGGAGGCGCTGGTGCGGCGAATCCTCGATGGACGACCCGACAGCCATGTCTGGGTCGTCAGCCGGGAGCCGGGCTGGGTGCCGGCGCACGTCGACCTCGGGCGCGTCACGCCCGTGACGGCAGATCTCACGCGCGATGAAGACGTCGCTGCGCTCGCGGAGGCCGTCGATGCGCCCAACCTGGTGATCGGGGCCCATGGACTCCTGCATCGCGGCGACCACGGCCCCGAGCGCACCTGGCGTCACATCGACGCAGCCTGGATGGCGGAGGTGTTCGCGGTGGACGCCATCGCGGCTGGGCTGCTGATCAAGCACCTCATCCCCGTCCTCCCTCGCAAGGCGCGCTCGGTCTTCGCCATGCTCTCGGCGCGCGTAGGGAGCATCGGCGACAACCGCCTCGGCGGCTGGTACAGCTACCGAGCGGCCAAGGCCGCCCAGAACATGCTGGTGAAGACGGCCAGCATCGAGGCGGGGCGTCGGGCGAAGCAGCTGATCTGTCTGTCCCTGCATCCAGGCACGGTGGACACCGCGCTCTCGTCACCGTTCTCGGCTCGGGTGCCGCCCGAGAAGCTCTTCACGCCCGAGTTCTCGGCGGAGCGCCTCGAGGAGGTGATCGCCGACCGGACTCCGACCGACTCCGGCGGGTTTTTCGCCTGGGATGGGCAGCCCGTCG
>PKDJ01000035.1 GCA_002862545.1 Pseudomonadota bacterium | reverse complement strand
TACTGCACGGGTGACCGTGTGGGAGAGTAGGTATCGCCGGCCACCCTCTTCGCCCCAGCATCCCCGTGATGCTGGGGCGAACTGGTTCTTGACCCCTAGACCAGCACCGCACCTCGACCTGGCGCCCGGTGCGACCTACCGGTTGACGCTCTGACTGTAGAGCGCGGAGTCATCGAGCAACCGGACAAGGCCTCGGGCGACGCACTCGGCGGGGTCTGGAACAGGCAGGGCTGGCAGACCTGTGCCGTCGCGAATGGCTTGGGTCAGCAACTCGAACTTCGCCACTCCGCCGGCGAGAATCACGCCGCGATCCAAGAGGTCAGCGCAGAGCTCTGGCGGTGAGCTACGGAGAAGCTCTGTCAGCACGGAGACAATTCGCTGCACGACGGGGGCGAGGACCGCAGTCACTTCGGCCGGCTCGGGTCGGAGGTCTCGTGGCGCCCCTGTCTTCAGGTCACGGCCGCGCACATGCAGCACCGAGCCATCGGAGTAAGCGAGCTTCAGCTGCTCAGCTGACGTGAGGCTCAGCAGAACGCCGTGCGCTGTGCGCGCCCATGTCGCGAGTGCTGCATCAATGGTCGCGCCACCGAGCTCGACGCTTCGGTCGACCACGGCGCCGCCGAGACTGAAGAGTGACGCTCGAGTGCGTCCACCGCCGATGTCCGCGACGAAGTTCGCGACGGGGTCGAACACGGGCAGGTCGGCGCCGACAGCGGCTGCCAGGGTCGTCGACACGAGCTCGACTCGCCCAGCGCCGCTGGCCCGTACGCAGTCCATGACTGCGCGTTGGTTGGCCTCGCTCATGCCCTTGCTGATGGCGACAAGCACGGTCGGCCGTCTGAGCGACCGACCGGTGTGCTCCCGCAGGAGTGGCCGGATGAGATGCTCCGCGACCTCGAAGTCCTTCACGAGCCCATCTCTGATGGGCATCACGACTTTCATGTGTGCGGGCGCGCGCCCCAGCATGGAGCGAGCCTTGTCGCCGATTGCAGCTGGGGTGCGACCGTCACGGCCGTGGCGCATTGCAACGACGCTCGGAACCCTGCGGAGCACTCCCTGGGAGGATGCCAGTCGGACCTCGGACGTACCAAGGTCGAGCGCGAACTCGGCGCCCCGACCCGCTCCGGGGAGCACCTACTCCTGACCCATCTTGTGGAAGCCCCGAGTCTGGTCGACCTCGGTGAGCTCCTTCTTCATGAGCTGGGCATACTTCTCGGCTTCCGACTTCAGCGGCGAGGTATCGGCCTGGATCACATGCCGCTCTCCGCCGCTCGCTACAGCAGCGATCTCAAAGTCACCGTTGCTGCGGATCACGTACTCGAGACTGGCGATCTGGTCCCAGGGCAGTCGCTCCGTCTCGATTCCAGACCGGAACTGCCTGGTCCAGACCACACTTCGTGTGTCCTGGTCGACCAGAATGCGCTCTTCGATCGGCTGGCTCGCGACATACCCAAACGTCAGCGCGCCGAGGACGGCCATCGTGGCTACTGCTCCGAGCAGGAAGATGGGGCCACCCGAGCGAGTCGGAACCCCTTCCTCCGTGAAGTCATGGAAGCAGTGCTTGCAGAGGTTCGCGGAGCGCGGGACAGTTTCTCCGCAGGACGGGCAATCCTTCATTAGAACGTTCCTTCCGTTGGAAGCTAGGTCGGCTTTGAAGCGCCAGCGGGTTGGAGTGCCGCACGGGCGACGGCGCCGAGGAGCATGGGTAACATGAGTGCGACCGGGTTGTCCGGCCGGTTCTTCTGGTAGGTCCTGTACACGCGTTCCCCGACCTTCACGATGCTGTTGACCGTCACGCGGCCCCGGAGACCCTGAAGGCGACCGATGGAGTCGAGCAGCGGTGGCGGGAGGGCGCTGATGTCGTCTCGGTCATACTTGCTGAAGGGGAGCCCCTCTTCGCGTGCCCGGGCGACGATGGCATGCACACACTGCTCGAGCAGTGCCTCGCGCACAATCTCTGCTGGAGCACAGATGTCGAGATCAGAGGCCAGCGCGACGATCTCAGTCACGGGAACTCGGTCGAGCGCCGCTCTCTCGTCGTCCGTGAACAGCACACTGTCTCCCGTTCGTCTTGGCAACCGACCGTAGGTGGCTACATCTTTACCGTGACCGGGGGTGGTCGCTGGTCAAGCGACCGTGAATGCCACGAGGAGGGCGGCGTGGGCGAGGTAGGGCGGTTCGTCGGCAGCATCATCGGTACCTCGTTGCACGCGTTCGGTAGCGCAGTCCACGGGCTCATCACGGGCTCGCATGCCGTGGTGGAGGTCGCCGTCGACCGGCGCTCGAGTGCGCAGGATCGTGTTCGTCTCATCGAGCGCCTCGAGCGCCTGGGGCATGATCCTCGCGTGGCGGCAGTCCTCCTCGATGTTCGCGACTCGCCGGGGAACTGGGCTGCCGTCCATGATCTGCGACTGTGTATCGGGCGCATCCGTGCCGCTGGTACTCCGGTCTACGCCTCCGTAGATGTCCCGACAAACGCGACATACTGGCTGGCGAGCGCAGCGGAGCGTGTCTTCGTGCCGCCGACGACGGAGGTCAACCTCGTCGGGCTCGGCGTCGAGGTGACGTTCTTCGGGAGTCTGCTCAAGCGCCTTGGCATCGAGACAGACTTCGAAGCGGCGGGAACGTACAAGTCGGCGGCGGAGCCCTTCGCAAGGTCGTTCCCTTCTCCAGATAACCACGAGGCGCTGAGCGCCTTGGTCGGGGATCTGCAGGCCCAGCTGGCTGCCGAGGTGGCAGATGCGCGCGAGCTGTCGGTGGAGTCCGTCCAGTCCGCCATGGCGGAGGCTCCTCTGCCAGCAGAGCGAGCGTTGGAGCTTGGTCTCGTCGACCAGCTGGCCTATCGAGACGAGGTGCGCTCCTGGCTGCAGTCGACTCACGAGGGCGCCAAGTTCGTCGACTTCGCGGGATGGGCGCGTCGCGACAAGGTCCTGGCACAGCTCGAGGGTCTCGGCCAGGCTGAAGGGACACTGGCCATCCTGCACCTTGAGGGCAACATCGTCTCGGATGATGCCAGTGGCAGTGACATGATTCGCAGTCGGACCGTCGTGCCTCTCCTGCGGCAGCTCTCCGAGGACGACTCGGTCGCGGCCGTGGTGCTGCACGTGAACTCGCCCGGTGGGAGCGCTGTTGCTTCTGACCTGATCTGGCGCGAGGTCGATCAGCTCCGCTCGACGAAGCCCGTTGTTGCCTGCTTCGAAGACGTGTCCGCATCGGGAGGCGTCTATTTGTCTGCACCCTGTTCAGAGATCGTCGCGCGGCCCGGCAGTCTCACGGGCTCGATTGGTGTGGTCGGAGGTAAGCTGGTGGTGGGGGAGGGCCTGCGCAAGCTGGGGGTTCACAGTCAGCCCATCGAGGCGGCTCCGCACGCAACGGTGTTCAGCAACACACGTCGCTTCACGCCTGACCAGCGAGAGCGCTTTCGCGCTTCACTCACACGGTTCTACAACGCCTTCGTCAACCGCGTCGCGGATGGACGTAATCGTGATCCGATGGAGATCGAGCCGCACTGCCGTGGTCGAGTCTGGACAGGCCGGGCCGCCGTGGAGCGAGGGCTCGTCGACCGGGTGGGTGACTTCAACGTGGCCATCGAGCGGGCCACTGCGCTCGCTGGCTTGACGGGGCGACCGGTCGCGCGGCGGCATCTGTCCTCGACCGTTCAGAATCCGCTTCAGAGACTTGCGCAGCAGGCCGCTCGCAGCGCCCTACCTGGCGCAGCGCAGCTGGCTGGCATGGCCGAGGCTCAGGCCGGGGAGGCGTTGGCGCTCACCAGGTTTTGGGGGACTCATTCTGCCCAGCCCCTGGCCTGGCTGCCCTGGCGCCTGCGCCTTCGCTGAGGCTAGAACGAGCCGCCGAACTGCAGATAGACCTGCTGTGGCGGTACCTCGGAGCGACGCGTGAGCGGCACGGCAAAGCCTCCTCGGCCCGTCACCCTCCCGTTCCAGCCTAGGACGGTCGACAGGGAGAGCTCACCCCCGACGCCCACCAGGGGCTGGTCGGTAACGGCGTCGAGCAGGGTGGTGCCCTTGACCGAGCGTGGGTTCATCGGACTCAGGAACGCGTTCCCCACATCGACGAACGCCGCGGCAGACAGGAACTGAAAGTAGGCGGGCAGTGCTGACACTCCTCGCTGGATTTGCCAGATCGGCAGACGATACTCGGCCGCACTCAACCAATACATGTCGCCTGTGTCGAAGCCGAACGGATACCCGCGCAGCATCACGAACTCATCAGGTGTGACGTAGAACGCCGCGTCACCGATGTTGCCGCCCATCTGGTAGTTGCCAAGGAAGTCCGTGCCGCCGAGGGCCACGCCTGTTGCGACGCGACCGGCGAGCACATGGTTGGGTATCCATGGATTGACCACGTACTCACGAAGCTCACCCACCAGCTGAACTTGTGTGAGTGCGCGTCTTTCGTCGTTGGCATCCAGCACGGATGTTCCGAGCCATGGATGTAGAAAATTGCCGACTAAACTGGCGATACGGGCGTCTTCGCGGCTGATTGAGTAGGCGGTCTGCTGGGACCACGAGAAGCGGTAGCCTCCGGAGAGGGCCCCAATCGTTCCGCGCAGAGGGAGCAGGTCTCGATAGGCGAAGGCGGGTATGGCAAACCTTGCCGCACGGTCTGAGAGGCTGTAGCGAGCGAACACAGTGGAGCGAAGCCGGTACGGGAAGCTGACCTGGGCAAATCCTTCGGTTCGCCTCTCCCAGTACCGCTCGTCTGTCGCTGCGACGCCGGCCTCCCCCGTGTCGGGGTCCTCCGAGAACACGTAGTAGCGACCCGTCGACACAGCTCGTGTGCTGGCACCAAAGGTATAGACGGGCAGCCAGCGGTTGATGGTGAACGTCCCGCCGCCGCCTAGGTAGTCGGCGTCCGTGCGGTAGGTGACGTTCCCGGTCCACCCGAAGCGCGCGAGCGTGTCGCTGCTGCCACTCGAGAGACTGAACTGCAGACTCGGGCAGAACAACTCTGGGTCGAGGCAGGTCTGCGGCAGAGTCCGTGGCTTGAACGGCGTCGTCTGAACGAACGGGGCGATGAAGCGCGGAGCCAGTGTGGGCAGGGGATTGTACCGCTGGGGCGGTATGGTGAATGGGAAGTCAGCTTCTTGGCCGAACAGGTCGAGGCCCTCGGTGTCCTCGAAGGAGTCGAGGATCTCCGCTGGCGCCTGTGCCAGGCTCGGGTGGAGCCATCCTCCGCCCTGGGGGGCCCCGCGTGTCTTCACCGCGGGTGGAGTCCAGCTCGCCATCGTGGCTGCAGGCTCTCCGCGTGGGGCGGTGATCCCCGCCAGAGCCGCGCCATACCGCACTGGCTGTGGTAGCTGTCCACGGTCGAGGAACTCGGCGGGCTCGAGGTCCATGACGCGAATGTCCCAGCCATCCTGGCTGTACTGCTGATAGGCGAGCAGCCGGCCACTGGGGTGTACGGTCGGCTTGGCTGCACCCGTCAGGACGTTGGTGACTTGCCACAGGCGCTCCGTGGCGAGCTGGACCGCGTAGATGTTCGGTATACCGGAGCGATCCGAGCTGAAGAAGAGCCACTCCCCATCGTCGGACCAGACGGGGTCTGCGTCGATCGCCGTGTCCTGCGTGAGGCGGCGCAGGCGTTCTCCCTGCGGTGACACAAGCCAGAGGTCTCGTCGGCCATCTTCCCAGATGGAGACGGCGATCGTGCCCCCGTCTGGAGAATAGCGAGGGGTGCTGTACTGCACGTGGCTTGATTCGTCCGTGAGGCGTCGACGTCTCTGGTCGACGGTGAGGACCTCGAGGCGGTTGTTCTGAACCCGGTTCGTGACCATCACCAGCTGTGTGCCATCGGGGGAGAAGTCCGGGTCGCGCGCTCTGGCGCCGGCCGTGAGCGCTTGAGTGCGCTTCGACTCGAGGGTGTGCAGGTAGATGTCGTTGTAGGTGTTGAAGCGGTTGACCAGATGCGTCCCTGCGTAGACGAATGCCTCGCTGTCGGCACGCCACGTGAAGTACGAGGCACCTCGGTCCTGCAGCAGGATCTGTTGCCCGTATCCGTCGCCGTCGGCATGCCAGATTGCGGAGCCTCTCTGCAGGTCGTAGCAGGACCAGACCAAGCGCTGGCCATCTGGCGAGAACGATGGGGCGATGCAGCTCGCCTCCGGCAGGCTGACCAGACGACCGATAGTCTCGCCTTCTCGGCGTACTGCTTCAGCTTGGGCACCGTAGCGTACCTTCAGCTCGTCTCTCCAGCCCCGGTACATCGACGTGATCCGCTCCCCGAAGACCTTCTTCCCCGGGAGGAGATACGGCACGGACGAGCCATAGATGTGGACCCACCGCGTCCAGGCGTCTTCGCCGTGATTGTCGGCGATGTACTGCATAAAGTCCTGGCCAAAGAGGTAGCGCAGGTTGCCGCTCGGCGGCTTTGGCTGCAGGCCATCTAGGTTGCCCAGGGGCGGGAAGGCATCCTCCAGCACAGCCGTACGCTTGAGCATGTCCGGCCAAGCAGCCCGACCACGGCCACCGGGTGTGTGGCGCGTCTCCTGAAACGTTGCGAGCCCCTCGACCATCCACCACGGAGAGAGGTTGTTGGTCGATGCGATCCGACCCACCACGGCACGTGCGGCCCGGACGAGGCCGTGGTTGGAGTCCATGTGAAGGACGTGGGTCAGCTCATGTGTGAATATCGCCGTGTTCCAGTCCTCGTAGAGGTTGAGGGTCGAGTCCTCCTTGGGGGCTGTGACGAAGATCACGATGGCATTGTAGGGAACGACGCGTGCGTAGCCGTTGGCACTGTCGGTCCGGTCGACGAGCACCACCTCGGTGCGGCGTCGCGGCGTCCAGCGGAGCTCTGTGGTCATCGTGTCGAACACGTCCTCGACCATCGCCGAGAACTCCTCTGCGAGCTGTTCTTCACCCTGATGGAAGTGAATGAGGAAGTGCTCGGTTCGAATCGTTCGCCAAGTCAGGTCGGGGTCGTAGCTTGCGGCTACAGCACTGGACGACATGGCGAAGGCCATCGCCAGAGCTGCTGTCAGGATCAGCCTACGCACCGCCGTCCACATTGCGCCTCCCCGCATGAAGCCTAGCGTGGCGAGGCCCACGCGGGCAGTCCCGAGGTGTGCTGGACGGGTCATGAGCGCAGGCTCTGTCGACACGCTGCGATGGCCCATGGGTTGGCGGAGGGTAGTCCGGGCATTAAGGACTCGACCACCCGGGAGCCCCCATGCCGGTACCTGGACCGATCTTGGTCGTCGATGACGAGGACGACCTGAGGCGCCTTCTCGACATCAACCTTCGACGCGAGGGCTTCGAGACGGTCACTGCCGCCAGTGGCGCGGAGGCCTTGGAGTTGGTGCAGCGCCACGTCCCGGTGCTCGTGGTGCTCGATCTGATGCTTCCCGACATGCCGGGAACTGAAGTCTGTCGCAGGATACGAGCGAATCCCCTGGTTGCGTCCACGCCAATCATCATGCTCACGGCAAAGGGTGAGGAGATCGACCGGGTCGTTGGATTCGAGGTCGGTGCTGACGACTATGTCGTCAAGGCGAGCTTCAGCATGAGGGAGTTCATCCTTCGAGTGCGGGCGGTCCTGCGACGCAATCCAGCGGCACCGGCCGAGCCACCCGCAGGGGAGCCGCTCGCGTACGGAGTGCTCGCGATCGATCAGGCCGGACACCGCGTGTTCGTCGAGGGTCTCGAGATCAGTCTCACGGCAACCGAGTTCAAGCTGCTGCATGCGCTCGCGGCGCGTCCAGGCCGGGTGCAATCACGAGGCACGCTCCTGCAAGACGTGTGGGACATGCCGCCTGATCTGAACACGCGGACGGTCGACACTCACGTCAAGCGTCTTCGTGAGAAGCTCGGTGAGGCGTCTCGTCATCTGGAGACGGTGCGTGGCGTCGGATACCGATTCAACGCCTCCCCGAGTGCCTAGTTTGACGTCGGACATGGCATGGGGCGACGACCTGCTGCAGGCAAGCAGTGTCGGCATCTTGGTGATCGGTCCAGATTGGTGTGTTCGGACTGCGAACAAGCGAATTCATGAGCTCCTGCGGGTTCGCGTGGAGCCAATTGGACGACCGGTCCTCGAGGCCATCGCACTTGCGGAGCTACAGTCCCTCGTGGAGCGAGTGAGCCGAGGGGAGGACGTTCGGGATGTCGTGGTTGCGACTGGCGACGCGGATCTGCAGGTCAGTGGCACACTCTTGGGAAGCGGTGAGGTCCTCCTCGAGTTCATCGATGTCACTCAGTGGCAACAAGCGGAGCGTGCTCGAAGGGACTTCGTCGCCAACATGTCCCACGAGCTGCGTACTCCCATCACTGCGGTAATGGGGTACTCGGAGACACTCCTGGCCGACCGGAGTGAGCTTGGACCAGAGGTGGTCGAGCTCTTGCTGGCGGTAGAGCGCAATGCTCGCCGCCTCCGAGATCTGTTCGAGGCGCTGTTGCGACTCCACAGGATCGAGACACGTCGGCGTCAGCTGCCGCTTCAGAGGCAGCCGATACTGCCCATACTGGAGAGCGTGCTGGCGACGGCTACCGAGGTAGCCAGCCGGCGGACCGTCACCCTCGGCATTGCCTGCGAACCCGAGACCGAGGCCGCTGTCAACGAAGAAGCCCTAGTCACCATTGTGTCCAACCTGGTTCACAATGCCATTCACTACTCACACCCCGGTGGCCTCGTGGATGTGTCGGTCGAGCGGCAGGAGAACGCGGTTGTGGTCACTGTCACCGATGAAGGCATCGGCGTCGAGCCGCGTCATCACGAGCGCATCTTCGAGCGCTTCTACCGTGGTGATGGTGGGCGAGCCCACCGCCCCTCCGGCACCGGACTCGGCTTGGCCATCGTGAGGCACCTGGCGCTTGCATCAGGCTGCGGCTTGTCACTGCAGAGCTCGCCTGGCGAGGGCAGCCAGTTCGCTATCCACATTCCTCGCTACGCCTCTGCTCGTTCGAGGGTCTAGGGATGCCCTCGGACGCCACTACTGCGCGCGCAAGCCTGCTACGAACACGGTTTCTACAGATGTGTGTTCGCGCCGAGTCGATGGTTCGGCTGTCGGTGCGCAGTGTTGTCGAGCGAGATGTGTCACTCGGCCGAGCGGTCGTCGAGAATGACGTCGAGCTTGATCAGCTGGAGCTGGAGGTGGACAGGCTATGCCTGGAGATCCTGGCTCACGATGCGCCAACGGGACGTGCGCTTCGAGTCACGACGGCCTGCATGAAGATGGTCGTGGACCTCGAGCGTATTGGTGATCTCTCCGTGAACGTCGCGGAGAGGGGTCTGGAGTTGGCCCGCCGTTCGGGAATCGAGGCGCCCACGGACATCACGCGTATGGGGACTCTGGCTGGCGACATGGTCAGGATGGCCGCTGATGCATTCGTGCTGCGAGACATCGAGCTGGCTCGCGAGGTGCTCTTGCGGGATGACGAGATCGACAGCCTGAACAGAGAGACCTTCAAGCGGCTGATCTCCGCCATGGCAGATCACCCGGACCAAGCCGACCGTGCGCTCTGCCTGACCAACATCTCGAAGCACTTGGAGCGTGTCGGCGACCACGCGGTCAACATCGCAGAGATGGTTATCTTCGTCATCGACGGCGAAGACATCCGACACGACCGCGGTGAGTGAAGGGGCTACCCTACGACCTCGACTTCGTCTCGCGTGACCGCACGGACGGTCGCGTGGATGAGCTCGGCGCGCTCGGGGTCGTTGGCATACACCATCCGAAGCTGCCCGAGGAGGTCCTTCGCCCTGCGGAAGCCGGTGATCAGGTCGCCAGAGAGGTCGGTCCTGGACTCGATCTGGTCGACGAGGTCCACCAGCGCATCGCCGGCAGCCCAGCATCGACCTAGGTGCAAGAGATCGGGCCCCCATGAGTACTGCACGCCCGTGATCTCTTCGGCATCGATGACGATGTTGGAGTACCGGATGCGCTTGAGCTTCGCGAGCAGCCCGCGATCGCGACCATCGGGTCGCCATAGACGCTTCGCCGAGCGTGGAAGCTCATTGGTGACTGCGCAGGCCACACCGAACAGGGTTGGGCCATCGAGATCCTCGAGCAGTCCGGATAGCACCAACTCCGTGACGAGGATCTCGGCGATTTGAACATGCTGGAGGACGCTCGCTCCAGCTGCGAGCTCCCAGTCGACATCCAAGTAGCCGATGTCCTGCAGGAACATGACCTTGCGCTGGAACTCGTTCCAGCAGCGGTCGGCGTCTCGAGCGGCGCCCTTCCTGAGTCGGGCGGCCTCGGCACGGGCCCTGCGTCCGCCCTCGTCACGCAGCTCTTCGGCCCGTGCCCTGCGCTCGTCCGCTCGGTGTGACAGGTGCCAGGCCAGAAACGACCGCTCTACGAGAGCTCGAATGTACTCGGGCCGATGCTGGACCATCAGGTTGACGATGCTGTTGAAGCCGAGATTGAAGCTCGACCTCACAGGCTCGTACCGGCCCTCCAGGAATCGGCGGACATGTGGTGCCGCTTCTGCGTACTCCTCGAGGTCCATACGCATGACGACGTGTCCGGTCTCGTCCATGCCTCGCCGGCCAGCGCGTCCCGCCTTCTGCATGAACTGTCGGGTCGAGAGGGGGGCGAAGGAGCGACCATCGAACATCTTGTAGCCGTCGAAGACCACACAGCGTGCGGGCATGTTGATGCCCAGTGCGAAGGTCGATGTGCAGTAGAGGGCCTTGATCAGCTTGGCTTCGTACAGCTCCTCGACCAGAGCCTTGAGCTGCACGTGAAGCCCGGCATGATGGAACGCGATGCCCCGACTGTAGAGGGATGCCAGCTCGTCATCCAGTGCGTCCGGGAGAGCCTCCTGTGCCTGGTCGAGCCGCGTCGCTACGCGGGCTGCCTCGTCATGGTCGAGCAGCCCACGACGTCCGACCAGTCGGCCGAGCCCTCTCGCGCACTCCTCTGTGTCACGCCGGGAGAACACGAAGTAGAGCATGGGCAGGAGACGCTGCTCCTCGACGGCCTTGAAGGCATCCAGGTGAGACGTCCGGCGTGGCGGGCGTCTACGGCGGCCGCTAGGCCGCTGCTTGTGACGGTGTCGTCCCCTCGGGCCCGACCACTCTTGCTGGCCGAGGCTGTGTCTCTTCTTGCGCCACCGCTGGTGGTACTTGTGTCGGTCGACGAGTCCGGTATCGACTGAGAACATGTGAAAGGTCAGCGGTACGGCGCGCGTCTCCTCGACGACAACCTCGACGGGGCGCTCTCGGACGTTCGTGAGCCACTCCGAGAACTGGTCGAGGTTGGCGAGAGTGGCTGACAGACCGACGACTTGAACGTGCTTTGGAAGGTAGATCAGTACTTCTTCCCAGACCGTTCCTCTCTCTCGGTCGTCGAGGAAGTGGATCTCATCCAGGATCACGGCATGCAGATCGGGGAGCTCCTCGCCGCCGAGCAGCATGTTGCGGAGGATCTCGGTCGTCATGACGAGGCAGGGGGCGTCACGGCGGATCACGAGGTCACCGGTCACCAACCCGACGTTGTCTTCACCATGGAGGCGCACGTAGTCTCGAAACTTCTGGTTCGAGAGTGCCTTGACTGGAGCCGTGTAGATGGCCTGCCGTCCGCGCTGAAGGGCCCTATCGACCATCCAGTCCGCAACGATCGTCTTGCCCGTGCCGGTCGGGGCGCAGACCAGCGCCGACCGTCCGGCGTCGAGCGCCTGGATAGCCTGCTCTTGAAACGGGTCGAGCGTCAGTCCACGGTATTGCATCACGCTGGGGCGGTAACATGTCCGCCGGGAGGAACTGTGCTCACGTTGGCGTGGATGTGTGCAATCGTCGGGCTCGGACTTGGCCTGGCACTGGTTCCCATACCTGGCCTGCCGGGCAGTGCCGTGGCCTTGCTCGGGCTCGTTGCCTTTGCCGCTCTGACCGAGTTCGAGCCCGTTGGGAAGGAGGCGCTGGTCATCGCAGCTGCACTGGCAATGACCGGAGCCGCTGGTCAGCTGCTGGGGGCTCCGATGGCCGGAAGAGGGCTCGGAGGCGGAGGGGGCGCTGCAACTGGGGCGGCACTGGGCGCTGCGCTTGGTGTTTTTCTACCTGTGCCCGGCGCCATCATGGCCGTGGCGATCTGCGGTGCAGTCGCCGGTGCCGTACTTGGAGGGGGACCGCTGACGGAGCGGGTCCGCGGGGTGTCGGGTGCGGCGGCCGGCTGTGTGGTGGCGGCAGCCTGGGACTTGCTCGGCGTGCTGGGCGTTGGAGCCGTGCTCGCGGTGGCCGACGTCACACGGAGTGTGGGTTGATACATCGCCAGACCCAAGACGACGCAGCCCCTTCCGAACTGCTCGGAAGGGGCTGCGAAGTGGCACTCCCAAGGGGAATCGAACCCCTGTTTCCGGCGTGAGAGGCCGGCGTCCTAACCGCTAGACGATGGGAGCAATATGGTTGACCCGCTAGGACTCGAACCTAGGGCCTTCGGGGCCAGAACCCGACGTCTTACCAACTCGACCACGGGTCAATTACGCCGGTCTCTTAACTGGGTGAGTCAGGGCGTCAAGCAACAGTCTGTGGTTGGGTAGGGGTCGAGCTGAACCCCCTTTGCTCCAAGCGCTTTCGAGGCATCAGCGACCCAAGCTTCTTCCGCTACCTGACACTCGTTCACTGATTCACCGGCACGCGCCCACGCCTCTCGGCTCGCGTCCGTGATGGCGAAGTCTAGCTCGCGATAGGCAGAGGCACGCTGCTTCCAGATCTCAACCAACTCGTCGTGCATCGCTGTCCAGCTCTGGGGCGACTCAGTCATCGCTGCTTGCCAGGCGATGTGCTCGGAGGACGGGATGACGGAGTCGCGCCACCGAGCCCGAATCGCGTCGGAGTCGGCGTGCTCGTCGTGAGCATCCGCGGCAAGCTTGATCACCTCTGTCGCCAGTCGAGAGTTTGCTCGGAGCAGAGGACGCAGGACCTCGCCGTAGGCGACGGCGGCCGGATCGCTCGGGGTGCATGCCGAGAGGAGAAGCGAGACTGTGATGGCACGCGAGGACTGCATGTCGCCAACTTAGCAAGCTGGCGCACCAGAATCGCATACGCAGGGTTGGTCTGCTGCTGGCGAAGCGCCGGGGTAGGTTGTTGAGGCGGAGGTACCCATGCAGATTGTCGTCGCCGAGATCCCACGGGGCGGACGTCAACTTCAGGTCGATCCAGGCGTCGACTGGGCCTTGCGGGCTGCAACCGAGGCGCTTGAGGTTGAGCCGATGAGGCTCTCTGGCCTGCTCGATGTCGCTTACCCGGCGCGGCGAGAGCGTGTCGATGTGCGCTGCAGAATTGAGGCGGCCGCCGAGCGGCCCTGCGACCGCTGCGGTGAGCGGGTGTCGATCCAGCTACGGTGCGACGAGCTGTTGCTGTACTTCAGCACGCAGGCCCAGGAAGACGTAGATGGCGAGGTGGAGCTCGACGCTGAGGACCTCGAGGTCGGCTGGTATGAGGATGGAGCCCTCGATGCAGAGTCGGTCGTCCGCGAGGCGCTGGCACTCGCCCTGCCCGCGCGCGTCGCGTGCGAAGACTCGGCGGCATGCGACCAGCGAACGGAGCAGCTCTTGGCCTCTGCGAACGAGAATGCTCCGGTGGGACATCCTGCATTTGCCGTTCTCAGAGATCTACAGTAAGAGCGTCGCCCGACCGTACCAAGTGTGCTCCGAGCATGGCTCAAGCCGCCGAGCACGACCGAGGAGTGGAAAATGGCCGTCCCGAAGAAGCGCACGTCCCGTCGTCGTCGCGACATGCGCCGGGCTCACGACGCGATCAAGTTCACGGCAGCGGTTGAGTCCTGCCCGAACTGCGGCGAGCTGAAGCTGCGCCACCACATGTGCGAGGCCTGCGGCACCTATCGCGGTCGCACGGTGGTCGAGGCTGACGCCGACTGAGGCCCCTCCTTGAGAGAGGCCGCAACGTGGCCAGTCACGATGAGCCCTGTGTAGCTGTCGACGTGATGGGGGGAGATCAAGCCCCCGAAGAGATGGTGGCGGGAGCTCTGTTGGCCATTCGACGTGGCCGGCGGGTCCGCCTTGTCGGCGACTCATCGCGCATAGCGCCCTTCCTGTCAGGACGGGAGGCCGTGGAGGTGGTCCACACCCCGGACGTGTTTCCTATGGGGGCGTCTCCAGCGAGCGTGCGCCGTCGAGAGAGCACGTCCGTTCGAGTGGCGACACGCTTGGTCGCCGAGGGGAAGGCCGAAGCTGTTGTGACGTGTGGCAACACGGGGGCCGCCCTCGTCGGCGCGATGCTGGATCTGGGTGTTCTGGACGGCGTCGAGCGACCTGCTCTCGCGACGGTGCTCCCGCGCTCTGATGGGGGCCGGCTGGTGCTGCTGGACGCGGGTGCCAATGTCGACTGCCGGCCTGATCTCCTGGCATCTTTCGCTGTGCTGGGCGCGGCTCAAGCGGAGCAACTGGGTATCGACAAGCCTCGCATCGGCTTGCTGTCGATCGGGGAAGAAGAAGGAAAGGGCAACGCTCAGGTCAGAGATGCTCTGCCCAGGCTGCGTGAGCTTCCGCTCAACATCGTGGGCAACATAGAGCCCTCCGCTGCCATGTCGGGTGCTTGCGATGTGCTCGTCTGCGATGGCTTTGTGGGCAACGTGCTCGTGAAGGCGGCCGAGGGTGCTGTCTCGACAGTCGGCGGCATCCTCCGAGCCGAGATTCTGCGGTACTGGTCCGGGCGAGTCGGCGCCTTCTTGCTGCGAGGCGCCCTCGAGCGGTTTCGCGAGCGGGTGAGCTGGGATGCGCTCGGTGGTGCGCAGCTGCTGGGAACGCCTGGGGTCGTCGTGGTGGGACATGGACGGTCGAACCGAGGAGCGGTGGCTGCGGCGATAGACATGGCGGCTCGCTCTGCGAGGGCCGGGCTACCTGACGTTGTGCGCCGCCGTGTGCGCGAGCTGAGCAACTCGAGCCACGCTGACGGATGATGCCTGCGTCAATGGCTTGCTTGGTGCTAGTGTCGCGCTATATTCCCCCGCCACTGCGGCCCTGGTTGGCGTGCCTGGCTTAGAATGAGCCTGGAATGCTGGCTTTGGCTAATCTGCACACACTGGCAACATAGGGGTAGCGCATGTCCAGCGAGGAGCTCATCCGCAAGGTGACAGACCTCATCGCGGAGAGTCTGGGCGTAAAGCGGTCGGAGGTCGTTTCCGGTGCTTCGTTCATTGACGACCTGAACGCTGACTCTCTCGACATCGTCGAGCTCGTCATGACGATCGAGAAGGAATTCAACATCGAGATCCCTGACGACGAGGCGGAGAAGATCCGCACAGTTCAGGATGCGATCGACTACATCGTCGGCCACGTCTCCTGAGGCGAGTGGCCGCACAGGCTCGGGAGCGTTGATGCGTCGGGTCGTCGTGACCGGACTCGGCACCGTCAATCCGTGCGGGCTGGACGTCGACTCCACCTGGAGCGCCCTCGTCGAGGCTCGAAGCGGAACGGGCTTGTTGACGAGGTTCGATTGCTCGGGCTGGCCTTCACGGGTCGCCGCGGAGGTTCGGGGCTTCGATGGTGAGGCCTTGCTTGGTCGTCGGGCGATCCGCCGACTCGGTCTGTTCATGCAGTACGCACTTGTCGCTGGTGACGAGGCGATGGCGCGAGCAGGCTTCGAGCGGGACGCAGTCTGGCCAGCCGCTGAGCGCTTCGGTGTCTACGTTGGCTCTGGCATCGGCGGTATTCCCGAGATCTGCGAGGGTGCGGAGACTGTGAGTGGGGCCGGTGTGAAGCGCCTCTCGCCGTTCTTCATCCCTACCTCACTCATCAATCTCGCCACCGGACAACTGGCCATCAGGCTCACGGCCCGAGGGCCGAGTATCTGCCTCTCCACGGCCTGTGCGGTTGGCAACCACGCCATCGGCGAGGCGTGGCGTGCAGTTCGAGACGGTTCCGTTGACGTGGTGATCGCGGGGGGCGCGGAGGCTGCTCTGAGCCCTCTCGGGTACGGCGGCTTCATGAACATGAAGGCCCTCACCAAGCGAAATCATGACCCGACACGGGCGTCCAGACCGTTCGACGCCGAGCGCGACGGATTCGTGATGGGGGAGGGCGCGGGGCTCGTGGTGCTGGAGGCGCTCGAGCATGCCGTGGCTCGCCGGGCGCCGATCTTGGCCGAGCTGATCGGGTACGCGGCAACCACGGACGCCCACCACATCACGGCGCCTGCGCCTGCAGGGGAGGGAGCCGCTCGATGTATGCGCCTTGCCCTGCGTGCCGGCGGGGTCCAGCCCTCAGACGTGGACTATGTAAACGCCCATGGCACGGGTACGCCTGCGAACGATCCGGCCGAGACGGCAGCCATCAGGACGGTGTTCGGCCCGCATGCCGACGCTTTGGCGGTCTCGTCGACCAAGGGAGTGACGGGTCACCTGCTCGGAGCCGCCGGTGGTCTGGAGGCTGTCGCAACTGTGATGTCACTGCACACTGGGATCGTACCCCCGACAGCAAACCTCGAGACACCGGACCCAGCGTGTGATCTCGACTACGTGGCGGAGGGGGCGCGCGTGTTGCGTCCTGAAGTCGCCTTGTCCAATGGCTTCGGCTTTGGTGGAACCAACGCGTCACTCGTGTTTCGGCGATGGGAGGGGAGATGAAGATCGCAGTGGGTTGTGACCACGGGGGGCTGCGGCTGAAGCGCGCGGTCGCGGAGCATCTGGCGGCCGCGGGTCACGAGGTACACGACGTGGGTACCCACGGTCCCGAGTCTGTAGACTACCCAGAGTTTGCCCGTCCGGTCGCCGTCGGCGTCGCGTCTGGTGAGTTCGAGCGTGGCATCCTCGTATGCGGGACAGGACAGGGCGTGGCCATGACCGCAAATGCCGTCCCGGGAGTTCGGGCCGCAGTGGTGTCGGACACGTTCTCGGCGGCCATGGCGACCAAGCACAACGATGCGCGGGTGCTCTGTCTGGGGGAGCGCGTGCTCGGGGTCGGCCTGGCTCTGGAGTGCGTGGACGCGTGGCTCAACAGTTCGTTCGAGGGTGGAAGGCACTCTCGGCGAGTGGCAAAGATCGAAGGGGGCTCCTAGTGATTCAGCACGTCCGAGAGACCGATCCCGAGGTCCACGCCTCGATCATGGCGGAGTTTGGCCGGCAGCAGCACGAGCTTGAGCTGATTGCCTCTGAGAACTACGCGTCGCCAGCAGTCATGCAGGCCATGGGCACCGTTCTTACCAACAAGTACGCCGAGGGACTGCCCCGGCGGCGGTACTACGGGGGCTGCGAGCATGTCGATCGCGTCGAAGAGCTCGCGCGCAGCCGTGCAAAGGAGCTCTTCGGATCGGTAGGAGCCAATGTCCAGCCGCACTCCGGAGCGCAGGCAAACGCTGCGGTCTTCCTGGCAATGCTCGAGCCGGGCGACACCATACTCGGCCTGGACCTGAGCCACGGTGGCCATCTCACCCATGGTAGCCCGGTGAACAGCTCCGGCCTGATGTACCGGGGGAGCCACTATGGCCTCGACGAGTCGACTGGGCGAATCGACTACGACCAAGTCCGAGAACTAGCGAAGAAGCATCGGCCAAAGCTGATCATCACGGGCGCCTCGGCCTATCCTCGCATCATCGACTTCGCGGCATTTCGCGCTATCGCAGATGAGGTTGGGGCACTGCTGCTCGCAGACATGGCTCACATTGCCGGCTTGGTCGCGACGGGGCACCACCCGAGTCCAGTTCCCCACTGTGACGTCGTGACGACCACGACTCACAAGACCCTGAGGGGACCGCGCGGGGGGCTGATCCTGTCGTCGCGCGAGTGGGCATCCAAGATGAACAAGGCTGTGTTCCCTGGCACACAGGGGGGCCCACTGATGCATGTGATCGCGGCCAAGGCCGTCGCGTTCAAGGAGGCCGCGCAGCCCGCCTTCACAGCGTACTCGGGTCAGGTGATAGCCAACGCTGCGGCCATGGCAGAGAGGCTGCAGCAGAGAGGTCTGAAGTTGGTCAGCGATGGAACCGATAATCATCTCATGTTGGTTGACTTAGGGGAGCTCTGCTCTGGCAAGGACGCCGAGGACGCTCTGGGACGGGCACGGATCACCGTGAACAAGAACACGGTGCCCGGCGATCGACGCAGCCCGTTCGTCACTTCCGGTGTCCGCATTGGCACCCCCGCGATGACCACGCGTGGCATGCGCGAGGAGCATGCCGTGCAGGTGGCGGACTGGATTGTGGATGCCATTCACGGTCGTGACGATTCCGAAGCTCTCGGTCGAATCGGTGATGCCGTCGAAGCAATGTGCAGAGATTTTCTGCCCTACGACGTGGACTTCCACCAATAGTGCGCTGTCCGGCTTGCCATGGGATCGAGTCGAAGGTCGTCGACTCACGCACCACGGGTGACGTCATCCGGCGTCGCCGGCAGTGCCAGGCGTGTCAGCATCGCTTCACGACGCATGAGCGAGTGGAGCGAAGGCTGCCGTGGGTCGTCAAGCGGGATGGGCGTCGAGAGCCATTCAGTGCAAAGAAGGTCATGACTGGCCTCACGCTGGCGTGTCGAAAGCGCCCCGTCGGCAGGGATGCCCTAGAGGCCCTTGTCGAGCGAGTCGAGCTCCGCCTCTCCAGTCGGCGGGAGGGCGATGTCGGCTCCGACGAGGTCGGGCAGATCCTCATGGAGGAGCTGAGTGAGGTCGACGCGGTCGCCTATGTTCGATTCGCAAGTGTGTACCGTGCCTTCGAGAGTGTAGAGCAATTCGTCGAGGCCATCGGGCCACTGCAGGGGCAGTGAGTCTAGACGAGGCCATTGCTCTCGCAGAGACGCTGCTCGGGCGGGTCGCGCCACACCCCGCGGCAGCGGCAGTCTACGAGGTGGGGTCCCGCCGCTATACGGCCCTTACTGAGGCCGATGGTACCCATCCGGTGTCTCTTCTGGCGAGGCAGATTCCCCTGATCGGGGGAAGGTTGACGACCACGCTCGGCCTACCCCCCGACGCAGGCGAGGATCTCTCACAACTGGACTCGCTCTGCGTCGGCGTCCCCTGGCCGGGATGTCGTGGGCATGTCGATCCGAGGGCTGCACGACTCGTCCTGGGTTGGGCGCGCGCACTGACCGGCGGCACTCCCGAGGTGACGGCGAAGGTCGCGTGCTCGCTGGATGGGTGCATCGCGACGAGCGGTGGAGAGAGCAAGTGGATCACGGGCACCCAGGCGCGCTCGGACGGCCACGGGCTTCGGGACTCACACGATGCAATCATGGTGGGTATCGGCACCGTCCTCGCTGATGACCCGAGGCTCTCGTGTCGCCTCGTCGGCGGCCAGCATCCCGTGCCCGTCGTGCTGGATTCTCGTCTGCGAATACCGCGTGATGCACGCCTGCTCTCCGGTCCGAGGCAAGCGGTGGTGATCACGACGACAGCCGCGCCGGAGCGGCCCCTCCGGGCCAAGGTGATTCGGCTGTCCGCTGGTCCCGATGGCCGAGTACCGATCCGCGAAGCGCTTCAGACACTGGGCTCTCTCGGCCTTGGGCGCGTACTGGTGGAGGGAGGTGCGAGCGTCCACCGGTCGATGTTGGATGCTCAGCTCGTCGACAACCTGCGGGTCTATGTGGCGCCGCGCGTGATTTTTGGTGGCAAGCCATGGGCGGGGGGGACGCCGCTTGCGTCCCTCGACGCCGCGCCTCGCTTTGTGTTCGAGAGTGTCGAGCGCGTCGGCGTCGATATGGCCATGTCTCTTCGTGCGAGCGTCCCGCAGAAGGATCCGTGGGGTGGATCGGTTACCTAGTGGCCCCAGTCCCACAAGGCACCAGTCGAGGGCGGCCACGATGAGTGCAGACAGCGAGACCTCCTTCGAGGTGATGACTGACGATCCGATTGAGAGGGTCAAGCGCGCCCTCGAGGATCTTCGCGCCGGCAAGATGGTGATCCTCGTCGATGATGAGGACCGCGAGAATGAGGGAGACTTGGTGCTCGCGGCAGAGCGTGTGACGCCCGAGGCCATCAACTTCATGGCGACTCATGCCCGCGGACTCATCTGCTTGTCCCTGACGAGTAGCCAGGTGGAGCGTCTCGGCCTCCAGATGATGGCGACGAACAACCAGAGTGCGTACGAGACGGCGTTCACCGTGAGCATCGAGGCGCGAGAGGGGGTGACGACTGGCATCTCCGCCGCCGATCGTGCTCACACTACCCTCGTCGCAATCGACCCAAAGGCGAATGCCCGCTCCATCGTGACCCCGGGCCATGTGTTCCCACTTCGAGCACGCGATGGCGGCGTCCTCGAGCGGGTTGGGCAGACCGAGGGGTCGGTTGACCTAGCCCGTCTCGCGGGCTTGGACGCGAGCGGCGTGATCTGCGAGATCATGAACGCGGATGGGACGATGTCTCGGCTTCCTGACTTGCTGAAGTTCGGCGCCAAGCATCACATTCGCATCGTCGCGGTCGCTGACGTCATCAAGTACCGACTCCGTACCGAGCGCATGGTGCGTCGCTACTCGGAGGGTGTCCTCACCGTCGAGGGACTCGGCTCGTTCAGCACGAGGCTGTACCAAGGCATCGGGAGTGGTGGGAGGCACCTGGCCGTGTGGCGCGGCGAGCTTGGCCAAGAGCCCACACTGTGTCGAGTGCAGTCCGCACCTCCGGCGTGGAGTGCGTTTGGGCCAAACTGTTCTTCTCTCGCTTCGACGATGAGGGGTTCATTGGAGGCGATCGCGTCGGAGGGTGCCGGAGCCCTCGTGCTCATGCACCTTGGAGCGACGGCCGAGAACATCGAGGCGCAGTTCGCCGAGGACTTTGGGGGACAGGCGGAGCCTGTTCGACAGCCCCACGTGGAGGCGCTCCGCGATCTGGGCACCGGTTGCCAGATCCTCCTGGACTTGGGGCTACGTGAACTTCGTCTGCTGACCCGCTCAGAGCGGCCCATCGTGGGTCTCGAGGCCTACGGCTTGAACATCGTGGAGCGCGTAGCCGCCTTCTGAGCGGGCTGTGCATAGAGGAGGCGGCGTGGCCGCAGTCATCGAAGGCAAGATGGTGGATCCGGGTGGCCGATTCGCCATCGTTGCTGCCAGGTTCAACGACTTCATCACCGAGCGACTGATCGGTGGCGCCGAGGGGGCTTTCGATGCGCACGGCATCGACCCTGACGACCGCGTCGACCTCATCTGGGTTCCCGGCGCGTTCGAGCTACCACTGGCCTGTCAGAAGGTCGCGGCAACAGGTCGCTACGCGGCCGTCGTCGCGTTGGGGGCCGTGATCCGAGGCTCGACCCCTCACTTCGACTACGTCGCCGGCGAGGCTGCGAAGGGCGTCTCCAAGGTGGCTCTGGACACGGGCGTTCCAATGATCTTCGGCGTGCTCACCACCGATACGATCGAGCAGGCTATCGAGCGCGCCGGCACCAAGGCGGGCAACAATGGCGCTAAGGCTGCCTGTGCAGCCATCGAGATGGCCTCCCTCATCGCGCGAATCGGGGACTGACATGGCTTCCCGCCGGCGTGCTCGGGAGTACGCGCTGCAGGTTCTCTTCGTCATGGATCTCGTCGAGCGTCCGCCCAAGGACGCCCAAAATGACCTTTGGTCGATCCTCATGGATGGCGACGGGGTGGACGAGCTCCGAGCCCCGGAGAGTGTTGAGGTCGAGTTCTCGACTCGACTCGTCGAGGGGGTCAACGCCACGCGTCCGCAGCTCGACACCATCATCGAGGGAGCCTCCACAAACTGGCGGCTTGCTCGAATGCCCGTCGTCGACCGCAACATCCTCCGGCTGGCCACGTACGAGCTCTCCGAGTGCGACGACATTCCCGCGAACGTGTCGGTGAACGAAGCCATCGAGCTGGCAAAGCGATTCGGTGGCTCCGACACCCGCGCCTTCGTCAATGGGATCGTTGACCGTGTGGGACGGCAGCTTGGCCGCCTAGAGGGGCGTCGGGGTAAGCGAAGGCGCTCGACGTGAGCACAGACGAGTACCCGCGTCGCGACGACGTGGTCGTGCTCGCCATCGCTGCTCTCGTCTTGCTCGGCTCGGCGCTCATGACGCCGTCGCCGAGCGCACTGAGCTTCTTTGGCTTCGAGATTCCTGTCGTGTGTACCTGGCGGCGTCTCATCGGAGCGGGCTGTCCCGGTTGTGGGCTCACCAGGTCCTTTGCCTTCATGGCCGATGGCTTGTTCTACGAAGCCTGGTCGATGAACAAGCTCGGACCGCCGCTCTTCGTCGTGGTCGCAGCCCAGCTGCCCTACCGGCTCATCCGAATTTGGCGCAAGGGCTCGCGGGTCGAATGAAGCTGGCCAGCAGGTCTATGCCTGCAGCGCCGGAGAGAACCGATTCTGGATGGAACTGCACACCTGAGATTGGCAGCATCTTGTGGCGGAGTGCCATGACTGCACCATCGTCGGCCCAAGCGGAGATGGACAGGCAAGCTGGCAAGGATGCGGGGTCGACCACGAGGCTGTGGTAGCGGGTCATGGCTACGGGCATCGGTAGCTCGGAGAACAGGCCACGGCGGTCGTGATGAATGTTCTCGGCCAGTCCGTGGACTGCTCGATGGTGACGAACGACACGTCCGCCGAATGCGAGCGCGATGGCCTGGTGACCGAGACAGACTCCCAGGATTGGCGTCTGCTCCGCAGCGAGACGGACGAGATCAACCAGGCAGCCTGCATCTGCGGGATGTCCGGGACCAGGTCCAAGCAGCAGTCGGTCTGGGCGTGTCGCCAAGATCTCCCGCGCAGTGGTCTCCGCGCTCTGCACGGTGCAGACCTCGGCTCCAAGGGTCATCAGCGCTTGGGCTAGGTTGTGGACGAACGAGTCCTGGGTATCGACAATCGTGACCCGCACCGCGCCTCCTCGCGTCGCCTATCATGGGTCGATGAGTGGTGGCTGGTGGTCGGAGGCCGACCGCGTGCATAGGATCCTCACAGGCGCGAGCGGAGGGGCAATGGTTGAGGTGTCGAGTCGAGCAGCGGCCCGCATCAAGCAGGTCGTAGCAGAGCGTCCGGAGCTTGCGGGACTTCGAGTCGGGCTTCGGGACGGCGGTTGTTCTGGCTACACCTACCTCCTCGCCTTTGAGGAGCAGGCCGACGAAGACGACATGGTTCTCGAAGTCGAGGGCGCCCAGGTCTTTGTTCACCCGCTCCATATGCCGTTTATTGCGGGGTCGACCCTGCAGTGGGCAGAGGCGGAGTTCCAGTCTGGCTTTCATCTCGACAACCCCAACGTCACGAGGATGTGCGGTTGTGGTGAGAGCTTCGACGTGGCGATGGACTGAGCGTGCCGCGACTACACGTCGAGGGCTGGGAGCCTGTGAGTGTCGAGCTGGGTTGGACCCTTCTCGAGGCCTGTGAAGAGCACGGGATACCCATGGACTCTGCTTGTGGCGGCTTCGCGTGCTGCAATGCGTGTCGCGTTGAGGTGCTGCGCGACGGTGGGCTTTCGCCGCTCCAGGCAGAGGAGGAGCCCTTTCTCGATGCGCCAGGTCAGCGCTTGGGCTGCCAGGCAGAGATCACCGGTGACGCGGACATTCGTCTTGCGCCCGGAATGTAGGCAGGCTCCAACTTGACTGGCTCACGCGGCTTCATTAAACAGCGATGGCGCCAAACGGCAAGGCTTGGCCAGGTAGCTCAGTCGGTAGAGCAGGGGATTGAAAATCCCCGTGTCGGGGGTTCGATTCCCTCCCTGGCCATCGCCCTCGTCCTCGCAGCGAGTGGCTGCGGCGACCACTGCGAGCGGCTGTGCCAGCAGACTGCAGCGCGGGTAGCCGAGTGCCGGGCGGGAAGCGCGCTGACCTGGCAAGATGTAGGCGCTCGTGGGCGGGGCGACTTTGTCGACCGCTGCAGAGATGAGTGGGACCGTCGGTCAAACGACCTGTCATCTAGCGACCTGCGGGAGGCGCTCGACGTTTGCTCGGAAGCCACCCGGGATGTGACTCGGCTGTCGTGCGATGAGGTCAGCGCGCTCTATGGCGCGCGAGACTGACCTGAGGGTCATCCGTACTCGATCTCCTTGAGGCGAATCCCAAGTCTGTTGATGCGGTAGTTTAGGTTTGAGCGGGAGACTCCGAGGCGCCGAGCCGCTCGTGCCTGCACCCCTTCGGACTCCTTCAGCGCTGCGATCAATAGACGCTGTTCGTAGTCTGCCAGCGCCTCCTGCAGGGTGGTGCCGATGGGCGGGAGGAGAGGAGGCGGAGCTTCTTCATCGTCCCAGTCGTCAGGGAGCTGAACTGCGTCGATGCACCCGGTCCGATTAAGAATGACCGCTCGCTCTACGAGGTGCTCAAGCTGACGTACGTTTCCGGGCCAGCTGTAGGTCATCAAGGTCTCGACGGCCGCAGGTGAGATACGTGGGACCGCGCGATTGTTCCGAGCTGCGTACTTCTTCAGGAAGTGGTCTACGAGGAGAGGGATGTCGGCGCGACGCTCCGCCAGGGACGGAACACGCAGGGCGACCACGTTCAGGCGATAGAACAGGTCACGCCGGAAGCGCCCTTCCCTCGTCTCGACGCGCAGGTCCTTGTTGGTGGCTGCGACGACGCGGACATCGACTCGCTGTGTTCCAGCCCCCCCGACACGCTGGATGTCACCACTCTCGAGCACCCGCAGGAGCTTGACCTGGGTGTAGGCGTTGATCTCGCCGATCTCATCGAGAAGAATCGTCCCGCCGTCTGCCTGCTCGAACTTGCCGCGGTGTTGGCGAATCGCGCCGGTGAAGGCGCCTCGCTCGTGACCGAAGAGCTCGCTCTCCAAGAGCGACTCGGGGATGGCGGCACAGTTCACTCGGATGAAGGGAGCATCAGCTCGCGAGCTGCGATAATGCAGGGCATTCGCCAGCAACTCCTTGCCGGTTCCGGTGGGGCCGTGGAGCAGCACGGTAGCGCTCGTATCGGCGACTGCTGCGAGCTCTTCGTACAGCGCGAGCATGGCGGGTGTCGTGCCGATGATGTTCTCGAAGCCGTAGCGCTCGGAGACTTCCTGACGCAAGAGCTTGAGCTCGGCTCGCAGTGCCTGCTGCTCGAGCGCCTTCTCCAGTACAATCAGGAGCTCGGCCGTGGAGATCGGCTTGATGAGGTAGTCGGCTGCCCCTTGCTTCATGGCGGAGACCGCATCCTCGACCGAGCCGTACCCCGTCATGACGATGACTGGCAGGTTGGGCAGGCACTCTCGTGCGTGTGCCACGAGCTCCAAGCCGGAATCTTGGGGCATGCGAACGTCGGTCAGGAGCAGGTCGAAGGGTTCGGCCTCGAGCAGCTTGCGAGCGGCGCCAACGTTCTCTGCGAGCGTGACGTGGAAGTCGTGACGCCGGAGGTTGACGCTTAGAGCTGAACGGACGGCCTTCTCGTCGTCGACCGCGAGGATTCTTGCTCGGCTCACCTGGACACCTCATCCAAGAAGCGGGGGTCGAGGGCCCACACGTGAACGTCGGGATGAGACAGCAGGAGCAGGGCAGGCTCTATTGGTGCGAGCAGCCTGTCGAGCTCCGT
>PKDJ01000309.1 GCA_002862545.1 Pseudomonadota bacterium | reverse complement strand
CCCAGACGTCCGCCCTGTGCAATTCACGGTGTGCATATTTACGTAGACGATTGGTTCTGGCTCCTCCGGAAAGCGACCTGCACGTGCCATTTATCTTTGCTCCTGTGCTTGATGCTGGTCTTCGGCTGCGCTGGGGTAGCAAAGTTCGGCTCCGACACCGGTGACACCAGCCTCGTGTCCACCGCTCCGTCCTCGGTCAGCACATCGACCGCACCTGCAGGGGGAGGCGCCTCGGGCACAGGAGGCAGCACGTCCGGAGACACCGGCACGCCCGGTACCGGTGGCACGAGCACCACAGGCGGCACAGGCAGCACCACGTCGGGTACCGCGACCGGTGGGGGCACCGGGCTCGCGGACTCCGATGGGGATGGCGTCGCTGACGTCGATGACTGCGCCCCCGACGACCCGAGCATCTTTCCTGGTGCAGAGGAGCGCTGTGACGGCGAAGACCAAGACTGCGACGGAGAGCTCGAGCCCGAGGGTGTGTGCCCCTGCCCTCTGCTACGTGAAGCGGGTGTCGTCTGGCTCACCTGCGAGGAGGAGAGCACATGGGCTGATGCAGAAGCCACGTGCGTCTCCGTCGGCTTCCACCTCGCCTGGGTCAACAACAGCGACCAGAACGAGACGGTCAGAGACGTGGCCGACGACACCGTCGGCCGAGGCAACATCTGGCTCGGGTTGAACGACCGCGATGTGGAGGACGACTTCGTCTGGTCCTCGGGCGCACCCTACGACTGGGACAACTGGGACTGGGGGGAGCCCAACAACTTCGGCGGAGAGGACTGCACCGAGATGACTCGAGGGGGCTCATGGAACGACGTCGCCTGCGGGGGGCCACGCCCGTTCCTCTGCCGGATGCCCTAAAATCGGACTGCTCGACGACTGGCATCGGGGCGAGCGACCGGCGGCGACAGCTGCTGGCCGCGCCGTCGTTGCGGGCGTGCCGGTCGACCGCGTCACCCTCGCCGAAGCGACTGAGACAGCCAGTCAGTGGATCACCGACGGTGGCTCCCCGCGCCTCGGGCTGGCGGTCAATGCCGGCAAGGCCGAGAGCATGCGTCGTGACGCCACGCTCCGCGCAGTCGCCGCACGAGCGGATCTGGTGTTTGCCGATGGCGTGGGCGTCGTCTGGGCCAGCCGAATCCTGGGAGACCCGCTGCCCGAGCGAGTGCCGGGTGTCGAGCTCTGCGGCGCGCTCCTAGAGCGGGCCTCGGAGCGCGGCTGGCGTCCCTACCTCCTGGGAGCTCACCAAGTTGTGCTCCAGCAGCTGGCAAGCCAGCTCACCGAGCGTGGCATCGACCTCGCAGGAATGCATGACGGATACTGGTCGACGCTGTCGGAGCAAGACCTGGTGGCCGAGATCTCCAGTACGCGCCCCGATGTCTTGTTCGTCGCTCTCGGATCGCCTCGGCAAGAGGCGTTCTTGCTTCGTTGGCTCGACGCCCTCGACGTTCCCTTCGCCATGGGTGTCGGCGGCTCCTTTGACGTGCTCTCCGGCCAAAAACAAAGGGCGCCCAAATTATTTCGCAGCTCCGGACTGGAGTGGGCCTGGCGTCTCGGCCGCGAGCCCAGGCGCCTGGCAACACGACGAGCCCTCGACCTACCCCTGTGGGCCGGCCGGGTGACTCTCGAGAAGATCTCTCTCTACACATATTTTTGACTTGACCGGATAGTGATCACGAACAATCTAGGTGCAAACCCTGGGTAGTTCATGTCGACCGCTTCCAACATCCATGAGGCCGCACTCGCTCACGGGCGTGCCGCCGAGTTCCTCGATGCCCACTGGCAGCGTGTGGCTCCCTGCCACTGGAAGGCCGTTCATCAGGTCGGCGTCAACGAGGCTCCCTACGTGATGCGCGTCCGGCTCGGCGAGGGAGCGTACGACTGGGAGGTCACCCAGGATGATGACCTCCTCGCCTGCGGCGAGGCCCGCACCCCTCTTCAGGGTCGCGCCCTGGCCCGTCGGGCGGCGCAGGACCTGACCGCTACCCTGCCGCCTGCTCCCATTCGTCCGCTGCCCCTCAGGGAGGTCGACCCTGCTGCGGCCGCGAAGGCTCGCAGGGCGATCGACCGCCAGTTCCTTCCCTACATTGCGCTCGGGCTGCTCTCCGTGAACGTGGTCTTTGCGTACTACGGCCTGGCCGTTGGGACGGGGCGCGTCGTCGACCTCGTCATGGCGCTGACCCTGCTCGTCAGCGGATCCGTACTCCACACGTTCTGGAAGTCCTGGCACTGACCCTGTCGGCAAGAACGCGAAGGACCGGCCGCTGCTCTGAGCAGCTGGCCGGTCTCGACGTCTGGGGTCACCGTCGGTGCTAGTCCCCGCCAGCGCAATGCCCTGACGGGCGCACACTGCTGATCGAGGAGACCCGACTCACTCGATAGCGCCGAGCGCCGACTCCAGGATGCCCGCGCTGACATGGTCGTCCGCCATCTCGACGATGCCACCTGGGCTCAGCAGGTGCATGGTCGGCACTCCGATGCTCGCGCTGCCAACGAAGGCTCCTGTGATCTCCCAGTCGACATCCGCGACGACCGGATGCGTCAGGCCGTGCGAGTCCTGCCAGTCCAGCAGGTCGTCGGTGCTCGGAGCCGAGCCGCCCATGTTCTCGGTGAGCAACGTGATCACCATGAGGCCATCGTCTGCGTAGGACTCGTACCAGCCGCCGACCTCAGGGGCCTCCGCGTTGCACGGCCCACACCAGGTCGCCGACGAGACCAGCAGCACCACCTTGTCGCAGAAGTCATGCAGCTTCAGCGTGTCGCCGAACTGATCCTTCAGCTCGAACTGCGGCGCCACCTCGCCGACGGTGTATCCGGTGCCATCCAGGTCGCCGCGGCATGAGCCAATCGGCCAGCCGCCCTCGTAGGGATGGTCTCGCTTGTCGGTCGGGTCGGTGAACGAATCCACCTCCTCACCATCGTCGAAGCCATCGCCGTCGGTGTCGGCGAGGTTGGGGTCAGAGCCAATCTCCGCTTCCTCGGCGTCGCTGAGACCGTCGCCATCGGAGTCACCCACGACGCCACCCTCTCCGCTGCCACCCGGGAAGAGGGCGAAGCTGCCTGCAGGATCCGCGTAGCCGCCTTCTCCGGTGATGTTCTGGCAGCCAGATGCGAGCACGAGCGGAAGAAGGACAAGTGGGGCGGAGCGGACCATGCAACCTCCAAGCAGAGCGACCACACTCAAGGAGTATCCCAGATCCTCCAGATGGCGACCAGTCAAGAGTCGGTTGGTCGCAGTCGGTACCCCCACCCCTCCTCACGAGCCTGAAGACACACGGAAGGAGCGGCCGCGAACTGCCCCTGCCCGAACGCATGAAGCGTCGGGCACACCCGCAGCTCACAGGCGCTCTCCAGCCTGAGCACGCGCCCCTCGACCTGCACGAGGGCCCCCCAGGGCTCCACACGAACCACCGCGCCACGAGGCAGGTGCACCCACACCTCGACGCGGCGAGGTCGACGGCCGATCACGCGATCGCGTACCTCCAGTCCCTCGTCATCCAAGCGAACGCGACGCTGCACCCGAGCCTTCGGCCATCCACGAAGCTCAAGGCTGACGCACTCGGCCGTGCGCGACTGGAGGACCGCTAGGCCGGTGCGATCCCAGTCGAAGACTCCCCTCGGCAGCGCAGGCCCCTCACCGTCGAGGAGCGGCGTCGAGTGCGCCGCTGCCCCTCGACACCACGAGCGGCGGCGCAGGTCTCCTCCGTAGGCGGGTGTCCCGCGATCGACGATGATCGGCACACCATCGATCGTCAGCCAGACCGAGCCACCGTCATCGTGTCCGTGACTCGCGAGCGGGGCCATGCCCGTCGGACCCAGACCGATCAGCGCGGACCAGCCCTGCCCTGCCAGCGTGCGGCTGATGGTGGTCCAGCCGGCCGTCGTCGCCGTGGTCATCGCCGGCTCACGCAGACTCCGACGGACGCCGAGCAGCGCGCTTCGTCCGTCCATTCGCCAGCCCGGAGGCGGCGGCACATCGAAGACCGCCGCCGCGCAGCCAGCGATGCTGCGCAGACTGTCCACCCCACCGGCATCCAGGACGGCGCTGTCGTCGTCGTCCCCCCGCCGCGGCGCCCCGTGACTGCACCACGCGCCGAGCGCCCTCGCCGCACGCGCAAGCAGAGGGTCGACAGGCAGCGGTCCATGAGCAGCTCGAGCAAGCAGGCCCCACTCCAGCACCGCGGCGGTGTAGGCCGGCGCCTGCTCTCTCCCCGAGCCATCGACTCCGATCACGCCCTCGACGCCGCGCTGCAGGCGGCGCAGTCCCAGCGCTCGCCAGCGCTCGGCCTTCGGGAGCGTAGGCGCCAGACATGCCAGCGTGACCAGCGCCGCTGCCTCTCCGACCGTGTGGTTTCCGAGACTCGAGCCCAGGGAGGGATGCGTGGCGAGATGCTCACCCGATGCGACCAGGTGGTCGTCGACATCCAGCTCGTGCCAGAGCGAGCGCAGCAGCAGCAGCGACACCAGGCGATGGGCGACCTCCAGCGACGATGCCCAGCCGACACCACGCCCTACCCCGCAGGTGGACTGCCACGACGCCACCTCCTCTCGCGCAAGGCGACCCGCCTGCGCGTCTCCAAGCCAGCACTCTGCCAGCGCCAGTCGCTGCACGTGCAGGAGGCGGTGCCGCTCCCACACACGCCGAATGGTCGGGAGCCTCCTCCAGGGCAGGAGCCACGGCGGTCGTCGCTCCCAGCCGGGATGAGGCTCCCAGTGCTCGGGGGGATGCCCGTGAATGCGAGGGGCCTGTCTCCACCGCTGCACCGAGGACGCGAGTGCATCGAGCGCACGGGGCGTAGGCCTCTGGAGCCGAGCGACCCAGGTCCGTGTGGGCACCGGGTGTCCCCGTCGCGGCAGGAGTGCTCGCAGATCAGCCACGCCTCCCCAGGCACGCACCGGGAGCTCGATGGGCCGAACATGCCGCAGCCGTCGAATCACGAGAGTTCCTCGACGATTCGCAGAGCCGCACGTCCATCTCCGAAGGGCAAGGGCGTTCCTCGGGGACGCTCGTGCAGCACAGCCTCCGCTGCCGTGACGATGGCCTCGGGCTCCGTTCCGCAGACGGTGAGCCAGCCGGCTGCCACACCCTCGATGCGCTCGGTCTGGTCTCGGAGCACCACGACCGGAACGCCGAGCGTCGGTGCCTCCTCCTGCAGACCACCCGAATCAGTCAGGACGACAGCAGCCCCGCCGATCAACCTGACCGTCAGGTCGTACGTCAGGGAGTCCAGGCAATACACCTCCGGGATCCCCTCGAGCGCGGGCAGCAACACCTCACGAACCGCCGGGTTGGGGTGCAGCAAGACAATCCAGGCCATGTCAGGCCGTCGCCGCGCCAGGCGGCGGATGCCCTCCGCAATACCCCGCAGCCCCTCCGGGATGGACTCCCTGCGGTGCGCCGTGACCACGGCCCACTCCCGTCCCTCTCCCACCGTCGCCAGGCGCCCCAGCTGATCGCTCCAGTGACCGAGCGGCCTTCCAGCGACCCGAGCATGCATGGCGAGGACGGCATCCACGGCGGTGTTGCCGGTGACGTGAACACGCGACGACTCACAGCCCTCGGCGAGGAGTGTCTCGGCCGCGTGGGCAGTCGGCGCGAACCACCACGTGGCCAGGCGATCGACGACGAGTCGGTTGGCCTCCTCGGGAAAGGGAGCATCGAGCTCGCCCGTGCGAAGGCCCGCCTCGACGTGCGCGACGGGTATGCCCGCGTAGAAGGCCGCCAGCGTCGCAGCGACCGTCGTCGCCGTGTCGCCGTGCACCATGACTCGTGCTGGACGAGCCTCTGCCAGCCGGGCCGCCAATCGGTCGAGCAAGCGCGCCATCGTTCGGGCCAGATCCGGCCCAGGCTCGACCTCAAGATCCTCATCGGGCACCAGGCCGAACGACTCCAGCGCCGGATGCACGAGGTGACGGTGTTGTCCCGTGACCACCAAGCGAGTGGGCATCCCGGCTCTCCGGAGCGCGAGCACGACTGGAGCGAGCTTGATCGCCTCAGGCCGTGTGCCTAGCACGACCCATGTCACGCGAAGACCCCAGCCACGTCGAGGACCTCAGCCTCGATGACGAGCCCACGGAACGCGCGATGAGCTACCAAGACAACGACGAGCGCCGCGTCACCAACCGCCTCGTCGGTCGAGACGGTGTCGACCCCCGCGAGGGGCGGCGCGTACGGATCGGCGACCCGTATCCGCTCGCCGAGCCGCTCGAGCAGCCGGCGGACGATGTCGAGTGCCGCTGACTCCCGAACGTCCGCGACGTCGGGCTTGTAGGTGAGCCCGAGGCACGCGATGGGGCCCTCACGATGCTCTGCCAAGGCACAGACGCGCTCGACGACAGCCTCTCGACGCGCCTCGTCGACCCTCGCAGCCGCCGCAATCAGCCCGGTCTGCTGCGGCCGGTCGCAGACGAGAAACCAGGGATCGACCGGCAGGCAGTGCCCACCGATGCCGGGGCCGGGCCTGAGGATGTCCACTCGCGGGTGACGATTCACCAGCGCTCGCAGCACCCACGGGTCGACCCCATAGCTGTCCGCGATCAGCGCGACCTCGTTGGCGAAGGACACCTGCACAGCTCGTGAGGCATTCTCCACGAGCTTCGCGAGCTCGGCGGTGCGGGCGTCCGTGAGGTGAAGCGCGCCGTCAACGAAGCGCCGGTACAAGGCCGCGGCCGCCTCCGCCGCGTCGACCGTGACCCCTCCGATCAGCCGGTCGTTGCGAGTCAGCTCACCCAGGAGATCTCCGGGCAGGGCTCGCTCCGGGCAAGTCGCGACCAACAACCCGGGCGTCGTGGCCGCGATCGCCTGCGCGGTGCCCACCGGACAGGTCGACTCGATCACCACGAGGGCCCCTCGAGGCGCGACCTCTCGCAGTGACTCGACTGCAGACCACACCGCAGCGACGTCGGGAGCCCGATCCCGATCGAGGGGTGTCGGCACCGCCACGATGTAGGCCTCGGCGGACACCGGTGTAGTGCCCACCTCGAGCCCCGCCTGCAGCGCCACTGCGAGGAGGTCCGACAAGCCGGGCTCCAGCTGCACGTCCTTGCGCTCTGCGAGCCCCCGAATGCGCTCCGCATCGGTGTCGACGCCATGCACTCGGAGTCCTGCGCGCGCCAAGAGAGCGGCCGTCGCCCGCCCGAGTGTCCCGAGCCCGAGGACACAGACGTCCACCACCACACCTCCGCTGGTTTCGTAACCGGGCTGCCTCATCTCGGCGGCGGGGCTACCGGAGCCCATGGATGAACGTGCTCCGATCCTGGTGTGTGCACGCGACGTCGCCTGGGGAGGTGGCGTCGCCGAGGTCGCGCGCCTGGTCACAGCCCACATTCCCGGAGCCCGCCTGCATCGAATCGGACGCCGTCCGGATGGCCCTCCCCTGGCTCCTGTCGCCGATCCAGCGCACCTGTATCGCCGCATCCGTCGCACTGGAACCCGCTCGGTCCTCCTCAACTCATCGCTACGCAGTCGCTCCCTCACCCGAGACCTCATGCTGGCCCGAGCGGCATCCGCCGCCGGAGCGCGAGTGGGCCTGTGGATCCATGGTGCCGATGAGCGGTGGCTCACGGGCCTCCGACGCGCGGGAATACGCAGCGTCCTGCGTGCACTCCTCCGGCCCGTCGCGTGCATCGGTGTACTCACGCCCGAGCAGCACGCTGCCATGACAGGCCTGGGCCCCTCGGTGGTCTCGCTGACCGCCGCCTGGGACCCACTGCTGCGCCAAGCGGGGCTCGCCAGTCCAGCTCAGAGCCACCGCTGGCTCTTCCTCGGTCGGCTCACCCGCGCCAAGGGAGTCTGGTCACTCGTTCGTGCCGCTGCAAGCGTGCCTCACCTCGCCGTCGACCTCGCGGGGAATGGGCCGGAACGGGCTGCACTCGCACGCTGGACGACCCATCACGGCGTCGCTGATCGGATCCGATTGGTTGGATTTCTCGATGCCTCAGCCAAGGCGAGAGCGCTGCGCAGCGCCGCCGGCCTGGTGCTGCCCTCCTGGTCCGAGGGCTGCCCGGTCAGCGTGCTGGAGGCCATGGGACTGGGCCTGCCCGTGGTCGCGACCGACGTGGGAGCGCTGCCTGATCTCAGCCCAGGCCCCCTCGTACCTCCGCGAGATGACCGTGCGCTCGCGCAGGCGCTCGCGGCGCTCGATGGCGACCCGTCCCGCCGCGCCGCACTCGGAGATGCCAACGCTCGGAAGGCCGACGCGATGACCGCAGCAGCCGTGGCCTCCTCGCTCCTGCGAGAGGGACTCGTCCATGGCTGATCCCCGAGTGGTCTACATCGGAGGAACGGCTCGCAGCGGGACCACCGTTCTCGGCCTGCTGCTCGGCACGACTCCCGACTCGCTGTGGGCTGGTGAGCTGCGCCATCTCCCCCGCGACCTATCCGAGGACCGACGCTGCACGTGTGGACAGCCCGCCTCCCGCTGTCCCTTCTGGGTGGAGGTCGGTGAGCGCCTCGGTGGGCCGAGGGGCTGGCGCGAGGCACGGCGTCAGGCATGGCGTGACCGACTGGGCCGAGGTGTCGGCGCGGCATCCGTGCGTGCGGTCGCTGCGGTCTCGGGCGCACGCACGGTGATCGACACCTCCAAGCGTGCTGCTCGTGCAGGCGGCTTGATCGAGGCAGGACTCGACGTGCGGCTGATTCGCCTCACCCGCGACCCCGCAGTCCTCGCCGCCCGACACGCCCGACACCGGCCGCGAGGCGAGCAACGCTCTGCATCCCCGCCGGGGCTCGTCCTCCGTGACGTCGAGGTTGCCTACCGCTGGGCGAGACTCGCACGACAGCATCCCGTCTACGTCGCGGACTGGGATGCCCTCGTCGCCAATCCCAGCCACCTCGTCTCGCTGTGCGCACATGCGGGTCTGGACCACGCGCCGCTCGCTGGCTCGCTCGCGCATCCCCTCCACGCGAGCCACGTCCTGACGGCCAATCGGCTGCGACACGGTCCCGTCGTCCTCCGCCCGGACGAGGTCCAGTCGCTGTCCTTCACGTGGACGGCTGCTGCCGCCATGATGCGGCTCCTGCGTCGAGGGGTGGGCTGATGGCGGTCGCACGCAACACCGCATGGGTCCTCGGAGCACAGCTGGTGGCCAGCCCCCTCCAGCTCGTCGTCGCCATCATCCTCGCTCGCTGGCTCGGTGCTGGCACGTACGGGCAGCTCCAGGCCTGCCTCACCCTGCTCTGGACCGGCGCCCTCACACTTCAGCTGGGCCATGTCTCCGCGCTGATCTTCCAGGTTCGTCAGAAGGTTCACTCCCCTGCCGAGGCGGCAGGCCAGGGTCTCTTCCTCGTCGGATGTACAGGCATGCTGGCCGTCCTGGTCGCCTGGCCTGCGTCACCTTGGCTTCGCTCCGAGCTCCTCCTGGGGGCGCCGTCGACCGCGCTGCTGATGCTCTCAGCGGCCTTGCCCTTCCTACTGACGATGCAGATCTGGGGTGCCGTCGCGCGGGCGACAGACCGCTTCGACCTCTGGGCAGCCGCCATCGCCCTGCAGCCAGCCGTCGTGCTCGTCGGCATCGGGGCCTTGGTGCTTCGGGACGTCCGCAGCCTGTCCCCGGCACTCGCACTCTACGTGGCTGCCCTGGCGAGTGCTGCTGCGGTCCTCGGCATCAGCCTCGCCCGTCAGCATGGCCTGGCGCTGCGCATGCGCTGGACCGTCTTCCGCCAGGCCATGCGCTTCGGTCTCGCTGGCCACGCAAGCGTCCTCCTGGCTGCGCTGCACGAGCGCGCCGACGTCTTCCTGCTCGCCGCTCTGCTGCAAGACCCGGCTGTGGTCGGGGTCTACGCGGTGGCGGTTCAGATCGCCAACCGCGTGCGTGTGCTCCCCCTCGCGCTCGGCAGCGCGCTCTATCCGGCACTGTCCGACCACGACGCATCGCACCGAGAGGCACTCGCCGCTGCAGCAGCACGGCTCTGCATCTTGGGGGTAGTCGTCGTCGCAGCGCTGATCGCCCTGACTGCGAAGCCTCTCCTCCCGCTTCTGTTCGGCTCGGAGTTCACGGCCTCGCTCCTGCCGCTCGCGCTGTTGCTGCCCGCGACCGTCGCGCATGGGCTACGCGGAGTCCTCTTCCGCTACTTTCAGGCCATCGATCATCAGCGCGTGAACGTCATGCTGGAGGCCCTCGGAGTGCTCTGCAACACGGCACTCAACCTCTGGGCCATCCCTCGGTGGGGCGCAGCCGGAGCGGCGGGAGCCAGCCTGATCTCCTACACCATGGTCGCGGGTGGCCTCGCGTGGGTCTTCCTGCGGCGCTCGGCACTGCATCCGCGGAGCCTCGTGCCGGGCCCAGCCGACGCTCGGCGCCTCGTCGAGCGGCTGTGGGCCCGATGACCGCCCTGTGGCTCGCAGGAGCGACCCAAGGTCGTGCAGCAGGCCTGCGCGACCGCGATCATGGTCCGCTCTACAGCCGGGCGGTGCTGGCTCGCTGGGTCCCCGGCTCGACCCCCGAGGTCGTGGCCTCCTACGTGTCGCCTCGCTCCGTCACACACGGACGGCCCGTCGGGCACGCCTTCAAGGGCCTACACCGAGACGGAGACCGCTGGCTCCTGTGCACCGAGCGCGAGCTCCTGTGGTTCGACGATGCGGGAAACCAGGTCGAGCGCCTCGACCATCCTTGGTTCAACGATCTGCACCACGCCGTGCGCTTCCGAGGGCAGCTCGCCGTCGCCTCTACGGGACTCGACGGTGTCTTGAGGCCCGAGACTGACTCTTGGTTTGGTCCCGACTTCCCCCGACGCGACTGGCGCTGTGTCGACCGCCGCCCACACGCCGTACACCCCAATCACCTGTTCGTCTGGAACGACGCGCTCTGGTGCACCCGGTTCCACGACGGCACGGCACGGGAAGTGGGTGGCTCTCGCGAGCTCCACAGCGGCTCCACACGGATCCATGACGGCTTGCCGCACGCGGGTCGCGTGTGGTTCACCCGCGTCGATGGGACGCTGCTGGGTGTGAATGGCTGCGATCGCGTGGAGCTCACGGGGCAGAGCGGTACCGCCAGCTGGTGTCGTGGCCTCGCCCGGTGGGACGGCCTCTGGGCTGTGGGCTTCACCCGGCTGCGGGCCACTCGGTGGAGGCACAACCTAGCCTGGGCCAAGGGAATGCTCCGTGGCGACGTACGGGTCGGCTCATCGCCCACCCGGGTCGTCCTGACCGATGGACGGCAGGTACAGCTCTCACAGACCCTGGAGTCTGCTGGAATCGATGCGCTCTTCGGGATCGTCCCCGGGCCATGAGCGCACTCGCTCAGCGCTTCCGAAGCTCCCGGAGGCGCTCCCGGAGATCGTCCTCTTCGAGGTCCGCCATGTCGCTCATCCTGACACGACGACCGCCCCCCTCAAAGTTGCCGTCGCCGTCGAGGTCGACACCACGGCCCCTGACCTCGAAGGGCCAGTCCCAGCTCTGCACGCCGTCGCCGTCTTGCGGCACCGAGATGGGATTGAAGTTGGCCCTAGCGGCCTTGGAGGTGTCTGGTCGCGGAGCACGCTTGCTGTCGGCCGCCGCAGACGCGGCTTCAGACAAGTCCCTCTCGCGAACGTTGATGGCGGCATCTGGAGTGGCGGCGTCGGCAGCGACTACATCCGACAGCGTCGGGCCCTCGTCTACGACGGTGGTCGGCTTGCCCTCGATGGCCGAGCCTTGGGGCTGGGGCTGCGGCTCGGGCGTGCCGCACGCCAACAGGCCGGCGAGGACCCAGACCGACATCACTGGTACTCGTGGAGCATGACGAAGCGAGAGTACAGAGTGGGCTCGAACCTATACAGCCCAACCAGTGGCTGGTACTGGTAGGTCACGGCCACCTCGACATGATCGTACGGGTCGGTCAGGTAGGCGACGTCGATGGTGCACTCGGGCTCGATGCAGTCCATGTTCATCATCTCGAAGGCCAGGTAGGCGTGGTCGCGTGCAGCCGGCACCACCAGCTCGCCCTTGAAGCTCACGTCGTGCTCGTAGATCGCAGCGCCCGTGCGTGCCGCATCGCGCGCGACCCGCACGACGTTGTGGTAGCGCGACATGTACCAGCTGAAGTCGACCAGACCGCTGATCAGGACCATGATCGGGAACACCCAGAGGGCGAACTCCGTAGCCGCGGAACCGCGGCGCTCACGACGAGAAAGAGAGGGTCGCATCATGGCCTCAGTCTTCTGGAGCACGCTGCCACTCATAGCGCATGAGCGAGCCAGCCATCACGTCTTCGGGTAGACCAACGGGCCAGCCCGTGAGGCCGACGTAGGGAACGCTGACCTGGCAGGTCAGGCTCCTACCGGGCACCACACCCGTCTCGGCTGCGGTGATCACACACCGGCCGTCGCAGTCGAGCAGCGGGAGGCCCTCGACCAGCTCCAGCATGCGCTCCTCGATGACAGACGGCACATCCTCGAGCAGCGGGTCGATCATGGCGCCCTCGCGGCAGCCAATGCTCACGATGGAGTCCACCATGGCTTGACTGGCGAAGTACCCCCCGTACTCGATCAGGCCGAAGATCAGCAGCAGGAACGTCGGCAGCGTCAGCGCGAACTCAAGGGCGTTCGCACCTCGTCGGGACTGACGCGCGAGTGGCCTCGTGCAGCGACTCATGACCGCCCCCATCACTGGACCAGCGTGACCGGGATCGACGACGCGATCTCGATCATGATGTCGGTGAGCTGCGTGGCGTCGGGCGTCTCGTAGAACTTGCCCTGCCCTCGAGGCAGCGTGGAGAGGAAGGAGAAGTCACCACCGTCCTCGTTGAAGCCGACGACCCAGACATGGATGCCGTTGTCCCATGCGCGCTCCACCGCCGCGACGGTCGCCGCCGTCCGCTCGGCCGTGTCGTCGGCACAGCACGGCAGGCCGTCGTGGTTGACGATGACAGCCTGGAATGACGCAGGGTTGCCGACCAGGAGGAGCTGGTCGACGGCCTGGTCGATGCCCGGCCCTGGTGCAGTCTGCGCACCCACCTCGAAGCAGTCCGGCATCTGCGGATGCTCGTCGATGTTGCCGTAGAAGGTGTCGCAGTACCACTCCCAGCACTCGCCGTGCTCGGACTTCGCGACGGACCGCCAGTCGGGGTAGTCCGCCGCGCAGTCGTCGTCTTCCCACGTCGACGTGGTGCAGTTGCAGGTGTCGAGCGTCGACCAGCGAGCATACGTCTCGGCCTCGCTGCCCTCGACGAAGTCGAGTGGGTCCCATGCGTCCACGTCGACGCCGCCCACGAAGGCCGTCATGCCGACCATGTCGCCCGGGTAGGGGTTCTCGATCATGTACTCGAGGAAGGCGATGTTGGCGTCGCGCGCCGAGCCGATGTCTTCGGCGTAGGAGCCGGTGACATCCTGCGCGATCATGATCTCGCGCGTGCGGCCGGCCGTGATGGCATCGCCGAAGAGCGGCGGCGCGGACTTTCGCAGCACCGGCGCCATGAACAGCTCGACGCTGTTGCCGCCGACTCGCGACAGCTCGACGCGCGCCGCGTTCTCGAACTCCGAGTCGTTGTCGAAGACGCGCAGGTCAGGGTCCCACCCGCCGATGTAGACGTGGTCGAGGGTCGCGGTACCGAAGCCCACGGGATTCGAGTCGACCACGAACTGCGCCGCAGCGAACGCCTCCTCGTAGGCGATCCCGCTGGGTGAGCTGCGGTACGTCACGAAGGCGGCATGCGACGCCGCGTCTGCGACGTGCTGCGCCTGCGTATTAGCGAGCTGCACGTAGGAGACGTCGAGGCCCAAGGCCATGAAGCCAAAGACAACGGGGACCAAGACACCCATGAAGAGGGAGTAGTTTCCTCTCCTGGCGGTCCGAGTCAGAGGGCGTACAGACATCCGGCCTTCCCATACTCGACGTTGAAGATACCGGGTCCAGCCCTCTCTATCCAGCATGCGTAGTGACGCCCGGCTGACTACGGGCGCCCTACGCCGGAATCATCACGCGCCCTTTGCGGCGAGCTCGGCGTCGATGACCTCCTGGAACTTCTCGAACGGCTGGGCACCCGAGAGCACGCGACCGTTGATGTAGAAGCCGGGGGTACCGCTCATGCCGACGGTCTTGCCGTACTCGAGGTCGCCGTCGACGGTCTTCGCGTGCCGGCCGGAGCCGAGGCACTCGTCGAACTTGGCCTGATCGATTCCGAGCTGGCCCGCGTACTTCTTGAGGTCGGCCTCGAACATCGCCTTCTGGTTGGCGAACAGGAGGTCGTGGAACTCCCAGAACTTGTCCTGCTCACGCGCGCACTCGGCGCCCTGTGCCGCGAGGTGCGCTTCCTTGTGGAAGGGCAGCGGGAAGTGGCGGAACACGACGGTGACCTTGTCGCCGTAGTGCTCGACGACCTTGTCGACCGTCTGGGCACCGCGGGTGCAGTAGGGGCACTGGAAGTCGGAGAACTCGATGATCTCGACAGGCGCGGACTCGGAGCCCTTGCGCACTGCATCGCCGGCAACCACCTCGGCACGGAACGGCTCGAGCTTCACCTCGACCTTCGCCGCATCGCGGAGGCTCTTGATGAACGCGGCCTGCGCCTCGGTCTGCTTCTGCTGGCCGAGGTACTGCGCGATCCGCGGCTTCACGTCCTCGAGGCTGGAGCCGCCCATGCGGGCCTTGTTCTCGTTGAAGAACTTCTCGATGTCCTCGTCCGTCGGCGCGCCGGCCTTGTCGGTCACCTCGGCCTTGATGAGGTCCTCGACGCTGATGCCACGCTTCGCGGCCTCGGCATCCTGCAGGCGCTTGTCGATGAGCTGGTTGAGAGCGCCCTCGTAGGCCTGATGCATCTGCATCTTCAGCTGGAAGATCTGGGCACCCGCTGCATCCTCGAGGTCGGCAGCCGTGACCGGCTCGCCGCCGATCGTGGCGACCACATCGGGGAGGCCAGCCGAGTGGCCAGCAGCCTTGGCGGGTGCCGATGCCGGCTTGGTGTCGGCCGCGACCGCTGAGGGGGCGGTGGCGGCGGTGGGCTCACCACAGGCCATGAGGGCGCCGAGGGTGAGAAGCAGAGCGGTTCGCATGGGGTCTCCTGCAGAGGTCCCGGACGTCAGACCCGGGCGTTCCCGGCCGGGTAGCGCGTCAGGGCGGGTTGGTCCAACTACGGCCGAATCGGGCTATTGCGGTCCCCCACCCCTCAGCCTCCTTCTGGACGTCCCATGTTGTCGCTACAAGTCTACAAGCTCGCCCATCTGCTCGGGCTCTTCTTGGTCTTCACCTCCCTCGGTGGTCTCGTGCTGCATGCGATGAACGGCGGAGACCGCGAGTCCAACCAGCGTCGCGGCCTCGTGTTTGCGACACACGGCATCGGACTGCTCCTGGTCCTCGTGTCCGGCTTCGGAATGCTGGCTCGCCTCGGCATTCACGGCGTGCCTGGCTGGGCTGCGGTCAAGCTCGTCATCTGGCTGGTCATCGGCGGCTTGGTCGCGCTGCCGCAGAGGGTCCCGGCGGCCTCACGCTTCGTGTGGTTCCTCGCCCCCGCACTCGCTCTGATCGCCGGCTGGCTGGCGCTCTACAAGCCCTTCTAGCCGTCTCTCAGGACGTCCAGGCGGCCGAGCCTTCGAGGCCGAAGTAGAGCCCTGGCCCAAAGGGCTCTTGCGTGTCTGCGCTCTCGGGCCGCAGTGCCATCACAGCTCCCAGCCCCAGTCCGACATGCTCGCCTGGCAGCACGAGTGCCCCGAGTGATGCCGTAGGTTGAAGGCCCGCGACCCGCCAGCGCGTGTCGTCGTATTGAATGTACAGGCCCTCCGACACCAGGTTCACACCGAGCTTGGCGTAGGGCACGACCACGCCGACCTGCACGCTGCCTGCGAGCTTGAGGCCCGTGTTCGCCAGCCCGAAGGTGTCCACACAGCCATCCGGGAGACAAGCCTCCTTGTAGACCTGCGGATCGAGGTTGTTCGGGTTGTCGAAGGTCTGCCTCGATTCGTACTGTTCTTCGGATGCCACGATCGGCGCACGAGCCCGGGTGTAGGTGAAGTCCACCTCGCCCCACAGCCGCCAGGCGCCGAGCGAGCGCGCGACCGAGGTCTCTGCCCCGAGCACCAAGGCGGACGCACCGCCTACGGGGATCGGTGGCAGGAGGCTTGCCCCGACCCCGACGGTCCACGCCTCGTCACCGCCGACCCAGCCAGCTCTCAGCCGAGGGAGGACGGGGCTGTAGGAGGTCTGCTCCGCCTTCCCCGAAAGGTTCTCCCGTGGGCCCGTGAACGGGAAGGTGGACAACGACCCGCCCACCTGCCACCCACTCCGGCGTGTGAGGGCAGCCGAGCCGAGCTGCGCCTCATTCTGGAAGGTGAAGCCTTGCTCGGCCATCGAGACCGTGAGGAAGCGGTAGAAGCGGTCGGCACAGCCGGGGTTGTCCGGACAGTCCGCGAACTCCGGTGTGCCATCCACGAGCGTCGCCGGTGCCTGAGCAAGGGCGGAGGATGCCAGAAAAGCCAGTATCGTCAGTCGTTACCCACGTACCCGAGTGCCTCGAGCGCCGCCATCTCGTCGGCGCTTGCGCCAGATGCGGCCAGGCCCTCTCTCGCACGCAGCGCGTCGATCCGAGCCTGCTCCCCAGGGGGAGGCACGAGCACAGTCCCCGGAACGACGCGAACGTTTCGCTTGCCCTCCGACCATGCCACACCACCGGACTCAGCGGCCGACAGCGGCCTGGGCGTGCCCCCGGTCGACAGCGTCACACCCTCGACCGCTGGTGCAGCCATGCGCACCCAGACCATGCCCTTCTCCGGAGAGTCGCCCGGTTTGAAGGTGACCGTCAGCCCGTCCTCGGAGAGCTCCACGCTCCCCACGTCGGCCGCCACCCGCTTGGGACGCTCTCCCCACTCGAGGTTGGCGCGGTGCTCGCGCATCGCCTCCGGGTCGAGAACGCCGGCCCCGCTGGCCGGACTGGGGAGCTTGACGGTCATCGGAGGGTCGCCCGGCTTGAAGTCCACGAACACGCGCAGACCCGAGCCGAGTGACTCTTCCGAGAGCTGATGTGCCTCGCGCAGCTTGGCGACGAAGACCGCCGTGTCGACGGTGCTCGAGATGTCCTGGGTCTCGCCAGGGTCGGCCTCGAGGTCGTAGAGCTCTTCGCGGCCCGAGCCGGTGTGCAGGATGTACTTCTTGCCCTCCCAGACCACACCCCACCGCTCGTGGCTGTACTGCAGGTACGCAATCGGAATGGGCCGGTCCCAGCTGTCGTCCAGCGGACCCGAGAGGTGCCGTCGCAGGCTGATGCCGTCCGCCTCCGGAGTCTCCTCGAGCCCGGCGAGGTCCCAGAGAGTGGGTCCAATGTCGATCAGCGATGCAGGGGCCCCGACGGCCCGCTCCTGGTCGAGCCCACCCTTCGGACGCACCCAGAGCAGCGCTCGGGTGACCTCGTCGTAGAGTGTGTGGTTGTGCTCGAAGCCACCATGCTCCCAGAACTCCTCGCCATGATCGTTGTGGAGCACGACGACCGAGTCACCCGGCAAGGAGTCGATGCCGCGGATGAACCTTCCGATCTCGGCATCCATGAAGGCGACCTCGCCGGCGTATAGGCCCCGAATCTGCTCCTGCCACTCTGGCTTGAGGGTGCCCTGCTTCTGCCACGACAGAACGTCCCACCGGTTGGCCTTGGCCGGAAAGTCCGGCTGCGGCGCATCGACAAAGCGCTCCTTGTGAGCACCCGGGGCTCGGTACGGGAGGTGGGGGTCCATGAAGTGGACGAATAGGAACGCATCACGGTGCTGGTTCGACGACAGCCACTCGAGCGCCGTGTCGACCTGGAGGTTCGCGTCTTCGTCACCGCGGAACCACCACCAGTCGTAGCCATGATCGAAGTCGAAGCGTGGCTGGAGGTGGATGTTGGCCACGATGCCGGCCGTCGCGAAGCCCGCGTCCTGGAAGACCTCCCCGACGTTCTTCGCCCCCACCGCCTGCAGCGGTAGCCTTCCCGTGGTCGCACTCCGGAAGGAGGGCCGCGTGCGAGGAGCCGGCGTCCACGCCCGCGTGAAGCGCACACTCTGACGACCGATCGCGTCGAGCTCGGGCGTGAGCCCCCGCTCGTCGCCGCTCAGCCCCAGGTGGTCCGGACGAAAGGTATCGAAGGCAATCACGACCACACGTCGCGGTGCTCCGCGTGCCGCCCCCGAGACGGTCGGAGAGCCCCAGAACAGCCAGTCGAAGTGGCTGTGCCCGTTCTTGCCCGGGTCGGATGCCAGCGTGAGCGTGACCTCCTGTCCGGCCCACTTCGAGAGGTCGACCTCGAACTTGGAGAACCCCTCTTGCTTAGGCAGCACCTTCTGCCGGCCAGCCTCTTCCTCGCCCGCTGCCGTCTCGACGAGAACGACCGCCTCGGCCCCGTTCGTCTTCGGGAAGGACAGCGGTGAGGCCTCGAGCGCGAGCCACGTCTCGAGCCGCCCCCCCTCCGCAGGCACGGTGAGCGTGTAGGAGGCGCTGGCCGGAGCGGGCAGCATCAGTCCGTGACGGGTCTCGCCCTTGACCGTGATGTCGTAGGCAACGAAGGCCTCGTCGGACTCCGATTGGCTCGGATCGTGCCGATCGAGCGCGTCTCGAACGGACGGCCACCGAACCTCGAGGGCTCCCTGCCGTGGAATCGTCGGGTAGGCGACGACCACCGTGTTCCCGTTGATTCTCCAGGTCGGGTTCTTGGCCTTTCCAACCGTCACTCGGCTGTAGGCCAGAGGCTCACCATCGACCAGGACCTCCATGCCCACAGGACGAAAGCGCTGATCCTCCTTCGACAGCTCGAAGGGCAGACGACCGCGAATCGCCTTGAGGATGCGAGGAAGCTTCTTGGCGTTGGGAATCTCCTCGTGCTCGAGGACCCAGCGACCGACCTCGTCGAGATCGATCTTCTCACCGAGGGTCGGCTCCGCCAGCTCGTACTCCCCCGTCATGCGATGGAGCGCATACGCGACGGCGGCGCTCGGACGATCGAGCCCCTGGAACCCTTGGTCTGCTGTGACAGACTGTGGCGAGACGGAGGCCACCGACGGTCCTGGAGACTCAGTGCCACCAGTGCACGCAAAGAACAGGGTGAGTGCGAGAATCAACGCCCCTCCTAGCTTGTCTGCGTCCCTATCCGCTCGACCCCACACGCGTCAGCCCAGACCCCTCCCCCGCGCACGAGCGGTGGTCCAGACCACGCTCCGGAGCCTGTTCCCGCTGGCCATGTCGCTCACATTCGTCCAGCATTGGGGCGATGATGCGGCTAAGAGGGCCGCTCCACACATGGGAGCGGAAATGGACAAGGTGTACCCGTCCGCAGCCGAGGCGGTGAGGGACATCCCCTCGGGCGCCACGATTCTGGCTGGCGGCTTCGGTCTCTGCGGGATTCCCGAGAACCTGATCCTGGCGCTGCGAGACGCCGGCCCGACCGACCTGACGTTCGTGTCGAACAACGCGGGGGTCGACGACTTCGGACTCGGTCTGCTGCTGCAGACGCGCCAAGTCCGCAAGATGATCTCCTCCTACGTGGGCGAGAACAAGGAGTTCGAGCGGCAGTTCCTCAGCGGTGAGCTCGAGGTCGACCTCGTTCCCCAGGGTACGCTCGCCGAGCGCATCCGTGCGGGCGGCGCAGGCATCCCCGCCTTCTATACGGCCACGGGCTACGGCACGCTCGTCGCCGAGGGCAAGGACGTTCGCTACTTCGACGGCAAGCCCTACATCATGGAGCGCGGCATCGTCGGTGACTTCGCCATCGTGAAGGCCTGGAAGGCCGACCGGCATGGCAACCTGGTCTTCCGAAAGACCTCTCAAAACTTCAACTCCATCATGTGCACGGCCGGCCGTGTGACCATCGCCGAGGTCGAGGAAGTCGTGGAGCCTGGAGAGCTCGACCCCGATCAGATCCACACACCGGGCATCTTCGTGCAGCGCATCGTGCACGGCCCATCCTACGAGAAGCGCATCGAGCGCCGCACCACGCGGGAGGCATGAACATGGCCCTGTCACCTGGACGCCAGCGCATCGTCGCCCGCGCCGCCCGCGAGCTTCGCGACGGCTACTACGTCAACCTCGGCATCGGCATCCCCACGCTCGTGGCCAACGCCGTGCCCGACGGCATGGACATCGTCCTCCACAGCGAGAACGGCCTCCTCGGCATCGGGCCCTTCCCGACCGAAGACTCAGTCGACGCCGACCTGATCAACGCCGGCAAGCAGACGGTCACGGCCATCCCCGGCGCGAGCTTCTTCCACTCGGCCGACAGCTTCGCCATGATTCGAGGCGGACACATCGACCTCGCCATTCTCGGTGCCATGCAGGTCTCAGCGAGCGGCGATCTCGCCAACTGGATGATCCCCGGCAAGATGGTCAAGGGCATGGGCGGCGCCATGGACCTCGTCGCGGGCGCAAAGCGCGTGATCGTGGCGATGGACCACGTCACCAAGCGCGGTGGTCTGAAGGTCCTCAAGCGCTGCGATCTGCCCCTGACAGGCACCCGCTGCGTGGACATGCTGATCACCGACCTCGCCGTGTTCACCTTCGAGGGTGGGCTCACCCTGGTGGAGCTGGCTGAGGGCGTCACGCTCGACGAGCTTCGCGCCAAGACCGAGCCCGACTTCGCCGTGGCCGAGACGCTCGGTCGCTTCTGAGGAGCCGGCTCACCTCGGGCAGCTCGGCCATCCAGGTCGACTGCCCGGGTTAGCCTGCCTCATGTCTACGCTTCTTCTCCTGCTCTCCACCACGGCCCTCGCGGGTGACCCTCCCTGCTACGGCCTCACAGCCGAGAACAGCCTCGAGGGCGAACACTTCTGGATCGAGTGGGACGACACCGGCGACGAAGAGTCCTCGGCCGCCATGCTTCAGGCAGCCGAGGAGGCCCGTGCCTTCTACATCGAGCAGATGGGCTGGCCGTTCACCGACCGGACGATCCTTCTGCGAGTCCAGCAGGCACCGAGCAACGGGGGCGTCTGTCAGACGGCAGAGTGCGACGGTGAGCCGGTTCCCGTGATCACCCTGTTCGCGCGCAGCACCGGAGAGCCCGGTGTCGGCACCACCAAGCACGAGGTCGCCCATGCCGCGCAGTACTCCTACATGGGTGCGTACCTCGACGCCGTGACTAGCTGGCCTTGGTGGCTCGAGGGCTGCGCGGTCTGGATGACGACGAAGGCCGTCGACAGCCCGTCCACGTTCTCCAGCGACGTGGACGACTACCTCGAGGTCCCGTGGCTGGCGCTGCACCAGGACGCCACCGCCTACCTCGAGACCGACCGCGTCCGAACCGACCACATGTACGGGACCGCTGTCCTCGCGCAGTACCTGGAAGACACCCACGGTGCCGACGCCGTCAAGGCGACCTGGGAGTACGGGCAGGCGCACACGGGCGAGGTGATCGAGTTTCGCGACGCTCTCGAGGCCCAAGGCCTCGACTGGGAGGAGTTCTGGCACGGCTACATGGCTGCCATCACCGTGGTCGACGTCACCCACGGGGATGCCCTGTCGGAGGGCCCCTACGTCGAAGACAAGGTCACGCTGCTGCCCGACGCGGGCGAGCCCGAGGAGGACACCCGCCCCCAGGGCTACGGCCTGTCGCTCGTCAAGTTCGCCAAGAATGCCGGTGAGCCCGACTATGAGTTCGAGGTCGAGGTCGAGGGAGACCCCACCGTCCCTTGGCTCGCCGTCCTCGTGACGACGAAGGGCCGATCCGCCGGAGGCAACGTCCGTGACGTGGTGCCCCTCGAGATCGGCGAAGACGGCCGTGGCGTCGGCACACTCAGCGGCTACGACGGCAGCGTCGATGCCTGGCTCGTGGTGTCTCCCCAGTCCATGGAGCGACGGGGCTTCGACTACACCTGGAGCGCCCGCTTCCTGCCGCCCGACACGGGCAAGAAGTCCGCCTCGAAGGGCTGTGGCTGCAGCACTGGAGGCCCCTCTACGCTCGGCTGGCTCGTGCTCCTGGGCGCGACAGCTCTCCGTCGACGCGACTGAGCCGAGCACCCATCAGTCCTCCGTGGGCTCCGGGAGTGCGAGCGACGTGAGCGCGAGCCCTGCTGCGAGCGTCCACAGCACCGCCGTCGCCGTCCCTGTGGCCCCGGCCAGCAGACAGGCCATCGCGAACGCCGCCAGCATCCAGCGGGTCTGGGCCCGTCTCTGCCGTCGTCGGTCCAGCGGATGCACCGACTGCACCAGGCGTGCCTGGAGCTGCTGCGCATCGACGTCATCCAGGAGCTGAGACACCGTCACGGGCAGACGCTCCAAGATCGACGACAGCGACAGCACGACGTAGAGCGCCTCCTGCTGCAGGCGCTCAGGCGAGAGTCTCTTCGCCGCGACCATGGCAAAGTAGGGCTGTGCCGCCCCGATAGGATCCACCTCGTGGAGCAGGGCCTTGGCCAGCCCCTCCGCCGTGACGATGGCCTTGAGCACCATCATGTAGCCGGTGGGAATCCGGGCCCCGAGACTCGCCGCACGCTGCACCAGCTCCATGCAGAAGGCGCTCATCTCCAGATCGCGGAGCTGGAGCCCGGGCGGGAAGTGCGTAGAGGCCACCTCGATCGTCGCCGTCTCGAGATCCCGAAAGTCGAGACGGCCATCCTTGATCGCGATGTCGTAGAGGACCCGCGCGATGGTGCGATGGTCGTTCTTCTGGAGCGCGAACATCATCGTGACGAGCTGTGCGCGCATCGCGTCGGTCATGGTGCCGACCATGCCAAAGTCGATGAGGCCGAGGCCGCCCCCCGGCATCACGAAGACGTTTCCGGGGTGCAGGTCGCCGTGGAAGAAGCCGTCGACCAAGATCATCTCGTAGAGCGTGTCGAGGTAGAGCCTCCCGACGGACTCCATGTCGAAGCCAGCCTCGCGCGCGTGGCGAATCGGCGTGCCCCTCAGCCGAGTCATCGCGATGGTCCTGGACGTGACCAGATCGTCGTACACCTCGGGGATGACGACCCGGGGTCGCTCGGCGAAGTTGCGGCGCACCCGCCGCATGTTCTCCGCCTCCCGCTGAAAATCGAGCTCGGCTCGCATTGTTCGCTCGAACTCGGCGAGCAGCCCCTCCGGATCGGCTGCCCTCAGCTCCGGGAACTCCTTCAGGGCACGCCCCACCAGGAAGCGGAGAATGGTGAGGTCTGCATCGATCTGGGCACCGATGCCCGGCCGCTGCACCTTGACCACGACCTCCGAGCCGTCGAGCAGCACGGCGGTGTGGGCCTGCGCAATCGAGGCCGTCGCCAGGGGCTCCTCGACAAAGTCGACGAAGAAGTCTCTCCACTCTGGACCTAGCTCTTCTGCGAGCACCTCGGCGATCGACGCGAACTCGACCGCCGGCACGTCGTCCTGCAGGCGCTCGAACGCCTCGACATAGGCCGGCGAGAGCACATCGGGTCTCGTGGACAGTACCTGCCCGAGCTTGACGAAGGTGGGACCGAGCTCCGCGAGGGCCGCCGCCGCCCGCTCAGGCGTCGTGCTGGGCTGCTCCTCGTCATCGACCTCGACTCCCGGGACGTCTCGCACGAGCGGGCCGAAGCCATGACGAACCAAGACGAGGGCGACCTCGCGCAGGCGAGCGATGTTGCGAACGGTTCCGCCGAGATCACCAACGGCGTCGACGAGGGGTCGGACAATGCGCATGCCGCTGGCCTATCCGGCCGTGGAATGCAGCGGGACCCATGGCGACGGGCTCACTCCCGCTCGACGCGCACGCCCGAGAGTCGCAGTCTCGAGTGATTCTGCTGCTCGATCTCCGTCTCTGCAATCGTCTCCAGGACGACGCTGCGCTGCGAGAGCTCACCGAGCATGCGGTGCTGCAGGTCCCAGTCCAGGAAGTGCGTGACCCCTCGCTCCACCAAGATCCGATCCAGCTCCCCCGCCACGAAGGCATCCGATGCCTCCGCGTCGACTACGCCATCGAGGTTGTGGACCGTCACTCCCGGCGGTGCGAACCACGACAGTGCGCCGCTCTGAAGTCCAGCGACCACCGCGCCCTCGGGTAGCTCGGCCATCAGCTGTCGGGTCGGCGCCGCGTAGCCCGTCGGACCGTTGAGTCCCGAGCTCGGGCCGAGCGCCGGATCGATGACGAGCCGAGAGAGGGAGAGGAGCGCTGCGACGAGTCCTGCACCCCCGACCACCCATGCAGCGCCCCGTCGTCCGTCGCGCCACGACAGCCCGACGAGCGAGGCCATCACCAACACCTCCACGACCATGGCTGGGGAGAGGTACCGGCGGAAGAACCAGAGGACGGGCACGTACAGGGCGTAGAAGAGGACGATCAGGGCACCGTTCACCAGGAGCACCATCAGGGGGACACGGTCGGTGGTTCGAGCCTCGCGCCACACGACACGCCCTCCCGCACCGAGCCCGGCGAGCAGCACCAGCGAGAGGGGCACACCCATCCAGGGCGCCATCACGTAGACGAAGCGACGGGGAAACTCCAGCTCGGCAAACGGCGGCCCCACGACGGTCATCGCCGCCCAGCTGAGTGTGCCTGGGATGGTCAGGAGGTCCTTCTGGTACGCGATGGCGATGGCCCGCGCGGCCTCCCCGCTGTCGGGAACGACCGTGCCGAAGGCGACCAGGGAGTAGGCCCACCACGGAAGGACGACGAGCACGGCGGAACCGACGACGAGCGGCAGCTTCCGATTGCGCTCGACGAGCTCTGCGAGGCCGAGGAGGCCGACGACGAAGACCGTGTCGACCCGAGCGAGCAGAGCCAGTCCACAGAGCACGCCGACGACAGACCACGCCCGATTCGTCGGCTGCGAGCGTGCGCGACACCACGCCTCCGTGATGGCCAGGATGGTCAGCAGCGCGAGGGGCGTCTCGAGGCCACCGAGCGTGATGTCGATCGCCAGCGGTGAGGCGCACCAGAGTGCGGTCGCCACGAGTCCAGCGACGTCTCCCCCGACCCGACGAGCGAGCAAGCCGAGCACGGCAGCGACCGCCACATCGACGACCGACAGCCCGAGGAGCAGCGCCCGGACAGGCGCCTCGGTGCCATCGAGCAACACCATCACCGGAACGAGCAGAAAGGCGATCAACGGCTGGAAGCCGTTCGTCAGGATCTCCCCGTTCGCCGTAGGTCCCAGACCGTCAGCCATGGAGCGGGCGATGGCGAGCACGTAGTAGGTGTCGTCGGGAACGAACAGGCGGTCGACGACGTCGAGCGACCGAGCCGCGATGGCCCAGCGCAGCAACAAGCCAGCCCCGATGACGCCGGCAGTGGCTCGGCGCAGGTCCATCGTCCCTCCGTGCACTGCGGAGGGTACCCCGAAGCGGTCGCCGAACCTATCGAAGCACCCGAAGGTCAGCGTCCAAGGCAATCCTGGCCTCGACAGCCTCGACGAGGGCGTCGGGAAAGTGCGTGCGAACTCGATCGCGCAGGGCTCGAGCCTCCGCTTCGTCCCCGAGACGGGCGAGCGCAGCCATGACGTTGCCGAGATTCTCGGCGGAGCGCTCACGCTCCAAGGCGCTCGTGAACCACTCCAAGGCGACCTCGTAGCGCCCCATGAAGAAGGCAATCACCCCGCGGTGGCGATGCGCAGAGGCCACGTAGAAAGAGCGTCGGGGCTCCGGGGAGCCCAGGGCCGCAAACTCCTGCGCACTCGCCAAGCGAGAGGCCTCTGCATAGTCGCGAACCTCAGGATGCGCGGCGATGACGCCCAGTGCGGAC
>PKDJ01000308.1 GCA_002862545.1 Pseudomonadota bacterium | reverse complement strand
CTGGCGCCGGTGGGCGGCGTCGGCTCCCCAGCGCGCGCCGCTGCCGTCGAGCCAGTCGCGCAGGGTGTCCCACTGATCGTCGGCGATGCCGAGGTGGGTGCGCACGGCGGGCAGGGCGAGCAGATCGACCACCTCGGAGGCGGGCAGCCGACCGGCGAGGAGGCGCAGGGCCTGCAGGAGCGCGGCAGCGGCCGGGTTGCTCGTCATCGGGCCGCGGTCGGCGATGCGGTAGGGCAGGGCGGGCAGCCCGCCCGGGTGTCGGTCGTGCCGGTCCCAGTCGCTGCCGTCGCGGAAGACCGCCGAGATCAGCGGGGCGTAGGTGCCGATGTCGGGGGTGGCGACCAGGATGTCGCGCGGCTGGAGGGTGGGGTCGTCGTCGAGCAGCGCGAGGAGCACGTCGCGGAGCACCTGCACCTGGCGGATCGGGCCGTGGCAGCTGTGGAGCCGAATCGACCGCGCGGCATCGGGGTGCCGCGTCGACGCGCCGATGTGGTCGTCCAGCAGATCGGCCTGCAGCGCCGTGAGGAGCGAGGTGCCGGCGGGCGCGACGAAGTGGTCGTGCACGCGCGCGGGTGGGTCGAGGGCCTCGACGGAGAGCTGCAGATCGCGGCCCAGGGTGCCCATGGACTGCAGCAGGGGGTGGCTCGGCTCGTGGGGCCAGGCGGTGGGGAGCGGCCCCCCGGCTGGTAGGGCGGCAGCCTGTGCGTGGAGGTCTGCAGACCAGGCGCGCGAGGCCGTGAGCACGAGCAGGTGGACGTCGTGGTGCCGTGCCAGCGCCCCGAGCACCTCGACCTGGCGCGGCGGCAGGTTGGTGGTCGAGAAGACGCAGATGCGCCGTGCCAGTCCCTCGAGCGGACCGCCGCTCTCGAGGGCTGCGAGCAGTCGCGTGACCTGCTCCGACGGGTCACTGCCCCCGATGCGCTCGCGGACCTCGGCCCACAGGGCCTCCTGCCAGTCCGTCGAGTGGGCCGTCCAGGTGGACACCTCGTCTGCCCGGTACAGGACGTAGCGCTCGAAGAGGCTGGCGATCCGGCCGCTGAGGTCGGACAGCCGCAGCTCGACCTGCTCCGGTCCGTCGTGGGTGACCCAGCGCTGCACGGCGGCGAAGCGCGGGTCGTCGAGTCGCTGCGCCAGGCACAGCTGCACGGACCAGCGCAGGCGGTCCGCCGTCCAGGGGGTCAGGTCGACGGCCGGATCGTGCGCCGCGAGGGCCTCCCCGAGCAGGTCGACCGGGGAGACGAAGCCCACGCCGGCGCAGACCTGCAGGCGCTGTGCGAGCTGCATGGACAGCCAGCTCCCCAGGCCCGTGGAGTGGACGACCACGCGGTCGTGAGTGAACGGATCGCCCGTCGGTGCTCGAAGGATGTCGGCGAGGGCGTCGACGAGGGCCTCAGCCCGGTTCGAGCGGTGAATGTGCAGCTGACCGGCCACTGACGCTCCAGGCGAGAGCACAGGCTACCACAGCGGGCGGACGGGGCGAGTACTCCCTGGGGCCGTCGTCGGCGAACGAGGCGGATTCAGAGGTGCGCGCACCGGTCCGAATCAGGCGGCTTGAATGACTGCGAGCGGCGCCGTCGCGGAGGGGGCCACGACGGTCGCTCACGGCGGCTTAGCTGCCGGCCTTCGCGTAGCCGATCATGCAGTCGCGGACGCTCGAGCGCGAGTATGCCCCGTAGTTGTCGTACGAGTAGCAACCGCCGCTGCAGCCGATCCACTCGTAGGTGTTGCAGGCATGCACGGTGTTCACCCAGTAGTTGTCGCCCGTCCCGAGGCCGACGACCGACGGGGAGATGATGGACGCGCCGTGGTTGGCGGCCTCGAGCTGGCACTCGTCGTAGTTTCGCGCGCCGAGGTCTTCGTAGACCCAGAGCAAGCCGTCGTGCTCGGCCTCGAAGAGCAGCGGCTCGCTGTCGCTCCAGGCGCGCGGATCGCGTCCGACGAGGCAGGCGGCGCTCGAGGTGGCGCTCTGCTCGGTGTAGGTGGACCAGTTGGAGGTCATGGCGTTGTCGCCGTTCCGGTGGGTGCTCCAGCCGCCGTTGTAGGTGTAGGCGTTGGAGTAGAGCATGGCCTTGCGGCGCGAGGCCTCGAGCATGCAGCTGTGCCAGTCCATCGAGCCCAGATCGGCCCAGTCCACCTCGTGGGCGTTGTCGTAGGAGCAGCCACTGGCGCGGCCGTGGGTCGCGACGAAGGCAACCTCGCCCCACACGCTCTCGCAGTCGTCCGGCACGCCGTCGCCGTTCTCGTCGAGGTCGTCGGGGAAGCCGGGACAGGCATCGAGGTGGTCGCAGACGCCGTCACTGTCGGAGTCTGCGCCGTCTGCGCCGCCTGGGCAGGTGTCGAGGCTGTCGCAGATGCCGTCGGCATCGCCGTCGACCTCGTCCGGTCCGAAGCAGACGTCGAAGGCGTCGCAGTAGCCATCGCGGTCGGCGTCTTCGTCGGCGCAGAAGTCGGTGCAGATCACCTCGGACAGGCCCGTCGCGAGCCCGGCGAGGCCACGGACGGCCACGGCCTGGAAGCAGTAGCGGGAGCCCGCGTAGCGCGGGGCGATCATGCCGAAGTCGATGGTGCCGTCAGGCCCGCCGGCGCCCGTCGCGGCGATGGCGATGGGCGGGGTGATGTCGAGGCAGTAGCCACCGATCAGGCGATGGCAGGGGCCCTCGCCCGGCTCGGCGCCGGCGAGCAGGAAGACGTGCTCCTCAGGAAAGGCATCGGTGACCCCCATGTCGAACGGGGTTTCCACGCTCGCGAAGGTGTCGCCGACGAGGGTGAGCGTGGTCGGCGGCGGGAGCGTCGCGTCGGCCGGAACCTCGGCACCGAGCACGGTGGCGGCGCTCTCGACGGGCGCGTCCGGGGCCTGGCTGCAGGCGGCGAGGAGGATGAGGGGCAGTGTGCGCATGGTGGCTCTCCTAGTGCAGAGAAGAACGATACCACAGCCCGATTGCGAGCCTTCGGAGTCTACGGGACTCGCGCCGCCTCGGTCGCTCGCTGCTGTGCATGCCGTCGCATGAAGTGCTCGACCTCGTCGTCGGCGCGCAGGGTCGCCAGGGTCTGCTCGACCCGCTGCAGCTCCAGCGTCTCGTCGGCGCGAGACTCGATCGAGATCACGGCCATGTGGAGGCTCTTCACGGCCTCGAGGGCTGCGGTGATGCGCGCCTCGAGCACGGCCTGGATGGCCTCGACCTCATCGCCGGCCGCACCGAGCGCGCCGAGGTCCTCGTCACCGAGCCGAAGTCGGGCCTCGAAGCTTCGTCGCAGCACGGCCTGGAGGCTGTTTGCGGACTCTCGCATCTCCGTCGTGAGGGCGGCTGACTGACGGGTCAGCTCCAGCAGTCGGCAGGCGGCCAGCCAGCGATCGTCGCCGAGCGGCTCGACCGCCGCGGGGGCCATGCTCTTCCAGTATGTCTCCGCGCTGCCCGGGGTCGAGGTCTGCAGGCCGATGAGGGCCTTGATGCCGGACCACGAGCGCTCGACCTCGACGAGGGGCACGCGCTCCCCGCCGAGGGTCAGCGACATGGTGAACTCCCCGTTGCCACCGATGAACATGCGGGTCAGCTCGACCGTGGTGTCACCGAGGGCCCCGTGGGACCACTGCTCGGTGTGGCGTCGCTGCAGCGGCCGCCGCAGCTGCGCGAGCGTGGTCTGCCCGTCGATGTCGACCACGACCTGTCCGCGCTGGTGGTGCACCCGGACCTTGTGGCCGCGCCACATGCCGACCCACTGCCGATCACTGAACCACAGCTGCAGGCCGCCGATCGCGGCCGTGAAGGCCAGAGCAGCGCCGACGATGAGCAAGGCTTCCATGGGGGGACTCCGGGGCCGAACCGTAGCAGAGCGCGCCTCAGGGGGCAGCCTTCAGGGCGCGCAGCCACGCTCGGGCCTCGGCGTCGTGCCAGTCGCCCGGGCCGTCTCGCCGAGACACCACCCGTCCACCACGCACGGCGAGGGTGGCTGGAAGGCCCGCGACCCTCCAGGACTGGTAGGCAGCGCCGGAGACATCGCGGACCACGGCTGGCGGGATCTCACCGCGGAAGTACCGCTCCACGTCGGGCCAGGGCTCGTCGGTGACCGCGAGCAGCGTCACTCCCTCGGCCTCGGCGGCGGCCATCAGTGCGGGAAGCTCGGCCTCGCAGGGGGCACACCAGGTCGCCCAGAAGTGCACGGCGTGTGGCCCCACAGGGCTCGGCAGGCGCTCGGAGCCGCGTGCGACGGCGAGCGCCGGCGCGGGCTCGTCGAGTGCCACGAAGGCCGACGGCTCCTCAGCTCCGAGGAAGCACCCGAGGCCCCCCAAACTCAACAGCATGGCCGCGATGGCCCATCCTCTCGATGTGGGCTGCATCCCTGCTCCTGTCCCTCGCACCGCTCAGTATTCGAACGGGAGGGCCTCGACCTGCGCGCCGAGCACTGTGAGGAGCTGCTCGAGCGTCAGGCGGTCGCCCTCGGTGGGCATGCCCTGGAAGATGCGGTCCGGTCCCTCGTCGAGCACGCCGGGTGTGAGTGTGTACAGGTGCGTGCGGTCGGGCTCGACGATGACCTTGTGCCGGTCGTCGCGCAGGGTCTGTCCGTCGTACAGGTCCCACGGCGGCGCGCCGTTGGGCACCATGCGCTCGGTGTAGAGGTAGTCGCGCGGCGAGGGCGCGAGCGGGTCGGCGATGTTGCCCAGGATGCTCACGCCGTCCAGCTCTCGGGCTCCGAGGTCGATGCCGGCGATGTCGGCGAGGGTGGGGAAGACGTCGACGACGTGGACCATCGCGCTCGAGCTGACGCCCGGCGTGGTGACGAGCGGACCGTTGACGATGAACGGCACCCGCACCCCCGCCTCGTGCAGGGTGAGCTTGGCCCGGGTGGCATCCCACGGGGGCCGGATCACCTGGCGCGCCGTGCCGTTGTCGCCGACGACGATCGAGGTCGTGCGAGCCAGCACGTCGGCGGGGATGCCGTCGAACAGCCGCCCCAGCTCCATGTCGAGGGCGGTGACCATGCTGTCCATGCGCAGGTCGACCGGCGAGCTGTCCTCGACGTCGGCGTAGTCGTGCAGGGCGTCGGGCGCGACCTCCCAGGGCAGGTGCGCGGCAGACATCGACAGCACCAGCAGCCAGGGCTCCGCGAGCACGCCGACCTGCTCGAGCGCCACGTCGACCTGCTCGGTGGTGGCGTACGTGCGGGACACGTCCAGCGCGCCGTTGGTGTTGCGCTCCCAGAGGTAGTACCCGCCCCTCGAGCCGTGCTCGGCCAGGAAGGCGTCGGGATCGACCACGCGGTCGAGGTTGCTGTTCGCGCCCTCGAACCAGTGGAAGCCCTGGGTCAGCGGATGCTCGGCGAAGCCGGGCATGAGCGCCGAGCTGAGGTGCCACTTGCCGATCAGGGCGTTGTCCCAGTCGTCGGGTGCGGTGGCGAGCAGCTCGGGCAGGGTCTCCTCCTCGAGGGGGAGCTCCCAGGGGTCGTCGTTGAGCGCGATGCCGCTGCCCACGCCGCTGCGGCGGACGTGACGACCGGTCATCAAGGCCGCCCGGGCGGGACTGCAGCTCGGGTGGGCGTAGGCCGTGTGGAAGGTGACGCCCTCGTCCATCAGGCTGTCCATGACCGGCGTGATCGAGGGCGTGGGGTGTGCGCCGTAGCCGCTCACCTTGTCGAGGCCGACATCGTCGATCACGACCAGCAAGACGTTTCCGCCCGGCGCCTCGAGGGTGACGGAGTCGGCGGCGGGTGCGCTCTCGCTGCTGCCATCCGAGGCGATGGCCTCGCAGCTCCAGGTCTCGCCATTGCGGGTGACTCCGGGCGGCACCGTGTCCCCCGGCCAGATCGTGGTCGTCGGCTCGCCGTCCCAGGGCACGCCATCGACAGTCCACGTGATTGCCACGCTCAGGGGCAGGCCCTCGGGATCCGTCGCGTCGACGCTGCAGGTGAGGGGCACGCGAGCATGGTCGGCGGCCCGCTCGAGCGTGACCGTGACGGTCGGTGCGGCGCCTGGTTCGCTGAAGTCGACGGGCGCAGCGCAGGGACCGACCTCGGCGCAGGCGTCCGCCAGGTTGCCGCTGCAGTCCGCAACGGCGCCGTCGAGCAGGGCCTCGAGCTCACAAGTGGGCAGCAGCGGATTGCCGGTGAGCTGCAGCTGAATCCACAGCTCCAGGCCGTCGAGGGGCAGCGCGCTCAGCAGCGGGTTGTCAGCGATGCGCAGGGAACCCTCTCGATCGCCGGCGGCGCCGATGCTCGGCCAGCTCCCGAGCGCCAGGCTCTCGAGGGCGGCGTTGCGCTCCACGACACCGCCCGAGATTCGGAGCAGCGAGGGGAGGTCGAGGCGGGTGAGTCCGAGGTTGTCGGTGAGGAAGAGCCCTCCACGGTCACCCTCGTTGCTCCCGATGCGACGCAGGACGCCCGCATCCAGTGACAGCGTCCCGCTGGTGTCGGCGACGGTCAGGTCGCGGATCTCCAGGGCGCTGGGGAGGACGAGGTCTACCGCGCCGGTCGCTCCCCGCACCTCGAGGCGGTCGACCGCGACGAGTGCGTCTGCCCGAACCGTGGTCGAGCCGGTGATGTCGGTGATCTGCAGGACGGCACCGTCGAACAGCCAGCCGGGTACGTCCACCTCGACGTCGCCGACCACGCCGTCGATGTCGAGCACCGGCAGGTGGTCGATGCGGGGAAGGGACAGGGAGAGCGGTCGCTCGATGCGGACGGAGCCGCCGACGAGCCAGGGCAGTTCGACGACCTCGGGGTAGTCGCCCGCCGCGAACACGACGGTTCCGTCGACCGCGGCGATGCGGCTCAGGGCATCGAGGCTGCGCACGTCGCTGACCACGAAGTCGCCGTCGTGATCGGCTAGCACCTCGATGTCGTATGGCGGCGAGAGATCGAAGCCGACTTCTCCGGCTTGGATGCGGAATCGACGAATGCTCGGGGGGATCCGGGGCTGGACCAAGAGCGTGCCGGTGTCGGGGCAGTCCTCGCGCGCGACGAGCTTGGCGGGGCCGATGTCCCAGCAGGGGCCCCCGATGGCCGCCGGCGGGCAGGTCTCGCCAGGCAGACCTGCGGCGACATAGACCTGCCGCCCAGGCTCGCAGCTGACCACGGCGCCGACCGGCCACCCTCGCCGCACGACGGACGAGACCTCGATGTCGAGGGCCGAGGCGTCCAGAGCGAGCAGCAGGAACAGCATGCCCTCAGGGTAGCCCGCAAATCGGCCGAGCGTCAGGCGAGGCGGATCACCTCGGCTTCGGTCCGTCCTAGCTCGACCGCGTCGCCGACCTCGGCTCCGAGCAGCGAGCGGCCCGCGGGCGACTGGGGAGACAGCAGCAGCACGCTCTCGGGGCCCACGGGGATCCGCCGTCCGCCGCCATCGGGTACGAGGAGGATGTCGTGGCGGGCGCCCTCTTCGTCCTCCAAGGTGACCCACGACAGCAGGCCGACTCGCTCCGAGGCGGCCTCCCGTGGCGCCTGAGTGAGGATGTCGGCGAGTCGCCGCAGCGCGACGACACGCTCGGCCTGGCCGCGTGCGAGGTAGGACGCCTCGAGGCTCCGCGTGTCGTACTTGTTCTCGGCCTTGGACTCGGCGTTCGTCGCCTCGTCGGTCGACATCGCGACCATCGCCTCGAGGGCCTCGAGATCGTCTCGGATGGCGGCGATGGCGGCGTCGAGCACCTGTCCGCGATTCATGGGACTCGTCTAACCGACGCAGTGAGGCGACCGGTAGCATGTCGGGACGCAGCGGTTACCACGGCGCCCCGGAGGCGCTGATGATCCCGAACGTACTCGCCACCCGCTACGCCAGTCCGGCGATGCGTGCGATCTGGTCACCCGAGGCCAAGGTCCGGCTCGAGCGCGAGCTGTGGCTCGCTGTGCTCACAGCCCAGCGTGATCTGGGCGTCGAGGTGCCTGCTGGCGTGATCGAGGCCTACGCGGCCGTCGCCGATCAGGTCGACCTCGGGAGCATCGCGGAGCGAGAGCGCGTCACCCGCCACGACGTGAAGGCGCGCATCGAGGAGTTCTCGGCCCTCGCCGGCCACGAGCACGTCCACAAGGGCATGACGAGCCGCGATCTGACCGAGAACGTCGAGCAGCTTCAGGTTCGGCGCTCACTGGTCCACGTGCGCGACCGCTGCGTGGCGACGCTCGCTCGCCTGGCGGAGCTGGCCGGCGAGCACGCCGACACGGTGATGGCGGGGCGGTCCCACAACGTCGCGGCCCAGGCCACCACACTGGGCAAGCGCTTCGCCACCGCGGGTGCGGAGCTGCTCCAGGCCACGCTGCGCATCCAGGCCCTGCTCGAGCGCTACCCGCTGCGAGGCATCCGTGGTCCCGTGGGCACCCAGCAGGACATGCTCGACCTCCTCGGCTCGGCGGAGGCGGTGGACGCTCTCGAGTCGAGAGTCGCAGCACACCTCGGCTTCTCCGCCACGCTGGGCAGCGTGGGGCAGGTCTACCCGCGGAGCCTGGACCTCGACGTGGTCTCGGCGCTCGTGCAGGTGGCGAGCGGGCCGGCCAACCTGGCCAAGACGCTCCGTCTGATGGCCGGCCACGAGCTGGCCACCGAGGGCTTTGCGAAGGGCCAGGTTGGCTCCTCGGCCATGCCGCACAAGATGAACGCGCGCTCCTGCGAGCGTGTGGGCGGCTTCTCGGTGATCCTGAGGGGCCACATGACGATGGCGGGCGGGCTCGTCGGCGATCAGTGGAACGAGGGCGACGTCTCGTGCTCCGTGGTGCGCCGCGTGGTCCTGCCCGATGCTTTCTTCGCCATCGACGGCCTCTTCGAGACCTTCCTGACTGTGCTCTCGGAGCTCGGGGCCTACCCGGCGGTGATCGCCAAGGAGCTCGACCGCTACTTGCCGTTCCTCGCGACGACCAAGGTGCTGATGGCGTGCGTGAAGGCCGGGGCGGGGCGTGAGGCTGCCCACGAGGCGATCAAGGAGCATGCGGTGGCGGTGGCGCTCGAGATGCGGGAGGCCGCCCGAGGCGACAATGACCTGCTCGACCGCCTGGCGGCCGACGCCCGGATTCCGCTCGATCGACAGGGGCTGGAGGCGCTCGTTGCCGAGCCGGGCTCCTTCGTCGGGACGGCGGGGGCACAGGTTGCAGCCTTCCAGAGCCAGGTGGCGGCGCTTGCCGGGGCCTACCCCGAGGCAGCCGCGTACCGTCCGGGCGCCATCCTCTGACGACGGGCTACGTCCCCGACATGGGGCAGGGAGCAGGACGATGACGCGAGGGGGGGCAGCAGCGGCAGCAGCAGTCGGCGTGGTCCTCGCCCTGGCGCTGGCGTGGCTGACGGCCCCGGACGAGGTCTCCCTGACGGCGGGGGCGTCCGCCCGGTCGAGCCCTGCCTCGGGCGAGCGGGCCCCGCGGCCTCCCTCCTCCGTTGCCGAGAGGGGACAGGACACGCCTGGCGTCCCGCCGTCGCCCACGCCTCACCGGTCTGCGGAGACCCCGCCGGCCGAGCAGGCCGCTGCGCGCCAGGCACGAGCCCCGAGGACGGGGAGGCTGGACCCTGGCGCCCGTGTGGCGCTCCCCGCAGACGACCGCGGCGCCCCGGCCGGAGCGCACGACGCGGTCGGCGGCGGGGCTGGATCGACGGCCGCCGGGTTTCGCGGACCCCGGGCGGAGGAGCGCGCGGCGGTGCTCGAGGAGCGCGTGGTCGACCTGCTCGTGACGGTGGCTCCGGAGCTGGACGGGGTTCCGATCGCCCGCTCGTGCACTGAGAACGGGCGAAGCTGCACCTTCGAGGGGCCGTGGCCGGGTGACGACTTCGCCAGCCGGTGGGTCGATGCGCTGGCCTCGGGTGCCCTCGAGGACGACGCGCTGGGGGGCGCCACCTTCTCGGCCTTCGAGCGCATCGAGGGCGCCGACGGCGAGCGCTTCCAGATCGAGGCCCGTCAGCCGCCGGGACGCGTCCTCGAGTGAGTGCGGTACGATGCGCACCGACTGGAGGTCGAATGCGCTGGGCTCTGCTGTTGCTTGTCGGGTGTGCCCCGAGTCCCGAGCAGTCCGCTCCAGAGGCGGTGTGGCTGCCGCTCGGCGCGACGGCCGCACCCCTGCCGGGGGAGCTGGAGGTCGCGGTCGCGGGCGGAATCCTCGGCGGGAGCTTCGACTTCACCATCACGGGAGCCAACGCGGGCGACGAGGTCGTCGTCGTGCGCAGTGCGTCGGGGCTCGGCCCGGGGCCGTGCATCGCGGCGCTCGGTGGTCAGTGCCTCGACATCGCCGGACCGGTGCGGGTCCACACGACCCTGTGGACCGACGCCGATGGCTTCGGTGAGGCGGTCACCCGCGCGCCCAGCGAGCGTGACCTGCTGGGGGTCGAGCTCTGCTTCCAGGCGGCTGTCCAGCGCGGCTTCGCGGGCACGCTGTCCGAGCTGTCCGAGCCGTCGTGCATCGTGCTCGACCGCGACCTCGACGGTGACGGCGTGGGCGACACGATCGACCCGTGCCCCGACGACCCCGAGGATGCGTGTGTGGTCGAGGAGTGGATCTTCGGCGACTACGACGGCGGACCGACGGTCTTCGACCCCACCGTCCACTACGACGGAGACATCTCCTGTGGGGAGACGTGCGGCGACTTCGGCCTGTCCCCCATCGGCGCGCGCTGGGTCTGCAACCACTGGGACGGCGGGGCGGGCGAGGGCTGCAGCCCGGCCAACCATGGCGAGTGGTCCGACGAGTGGTGCACGGAGCAGATCCTCGACGGACTCTACGTGCCGGGAGGCAACCCCGCCTGCGGCAACGAGGGCCGGCTGCGTGACTTCCTCGACGGGGTCGGCAACGACCCGTACACCTGGCACGCGATCGAGTGCCAGTGCGAGTGAGCGGGGTGCGGCCTAGGGCTGCTGGCCCTTCAGCAGCTCGTAGGTGATCTCGATCTGCGCGAGGGGCGGCGGCGTGTAGTCCGTCAGCGTGATGCTGTTGCGGCCCTCGTTGTAGTCCCAGTCCCGACCTTCCTGGAGCTCGAAGTCGGCCCCTTGGTCGATCACCGTGACCTCGATGGTGCCGGGCACGGGGAGCTCGGCGAGGAAGAACTCCTGCTTGAGACCCGAGGCGAGCAGACCGAGGTCGTCGAGGGTGCGACTCCAGTCCTCGGTGCAGATCGAGTGCATCACGCCACCGACCTGCTCGGTGATCGCGAAGTAGTCGTCGCCGGGCTCGGCCTCGTCGAAGATTCCGCCCCCGCCGCAGCCCGTCGGCGGGCCGACGACGCTGGAGAAGGTGACCAGCTCGGGGTCTTCCTTGAGGTTGAGCAGGTACTCGACGAACTCGTTGATCGTGATCGGGTTGGCGCCCGAGTAGTCGTCCTCGTCGGAGACCACGATGATGTGCAGGCCGGCCTTCTCGCCACGGAGAAAACCGTCGTTCTCCGCCCGGAGCTCCAGGGCGGTGAAGGCGGCGGCGCGACCCTTCTCGTCGGCGCTGCCGTCGGTGCCGAGGCGGCTCATCTCACGGAAGCGCGCCAGGGCGTCGTCGGTCTCGGTGTCGATCCATCGCATGCCGCCGCCGGCGGGCCGCAGGAGACCCGACTGCTGCGGGTCGTCCATGTCAGTGGACACGACGCCGATGTGGTAGTCGAGCGAGGAGTCCAGGAAGTACTCCATGAACTGCGGGAAGTTGGACGCGATGGCCTCCTGCTCCTCGGACATGGAGCAGGAGTTGTCGACCACCCACAGGACGTCGACCTCGGGGCTCGTGATCTGGAGCACGCGGTCGGTCCGCTTGGGGGTCTCGAGCACCGCCGGGTTGGGCTTGCCGTAGGCATCGGGGTCGGAGCTGATGTTGTATTCCTGGTCGCAGGCGGCCAGGGTGACGAGCGCGGACAGGAGGAAGGCCGTGCGCATTCGGGACTCCGGGGTCAGGGCCGCCGAGGTAGCCGAGCCAGGCCCGCTTCGCTAGTCGAGGACGGCCCGAGCGAGCGCGAGCTGGTCGGACAGCTGGGTCTGCACGCCACGAAGCGACGGATCTCCTGCGAGATCGGCGAGCTGCCAGGGGTCGGTGGCGTGGTCGAAGAGAGACGCTGCACGGGGGCTATGGCGCTGCACGTAGGTCCAGCGGCGTGTCCGCAGGGCGTGCCAGGCACGGCCCGCGACGCTGCCCTCGGCGAGGACGGCGCGGTCATCGGGGGGCGCAGCACCCAGCAGGACATCGGCGAGGCTACGACCGTGCTGCCGCCTCAGGGGACGCGCCCCCGCGAGGTCGAGCAGCGTCGGCGCGAGGTCGAGGAGCGACACCGGAGCCTCGAGACGCCGACTCCGGGGCACGACTCCGGGCCAGCGGAAGCCCAGCGGGACCTCGAGCGACTCGGCGTAGGGCTCCGACTTGCCGTACAGGCCATGGCTGCCGCCCTGCTCGCCGTGGTCCGACGTGAAGACGATCAGCGTGTCGGGGGCGACGCGGTCGACCCCGGCCACCAGGCGACCGACCACGTCATCCATGGCCAGGATGGATGCGTAGTAGCCGTGCAGGTAGGCGTGGGCGCCCGGGTCGGGGCTGCCGTCTGCCAGGCGGAAGGCCTCGTTGGTCGACCGGATCCACTCGGGCACGTTGGGACGGAGGCCCAGCGACTGCGGGTCGACGCGGTCCAGAGCGCCGTCGGGGAGGTGCGGCGACCAGTCCGCGAGGGGAGCATTGCCCGGAGGATGAGGGGGGCCGAAGCTGACCACCAAGAACCAGGGTCGCCCCGTGCTGCTCCGCATGAAGTCGAGGGCTTGGTCCACCTGGACGTCCGGCCCGAAGGCGTCGCGCGGGGTCGGTCGAAGCGGCGACGAGGCGTCTTCGAACCACTGCAGGTCGCGGTCCTTGTGGGAGACGTTGTAGGCCTGCCAGTGGTCGAAGCCGGCCCGGTGACTGGGCGGCACGAAGCCAGGATTCGACCGCCCATAGAGGTGCCACTTGCCGATGTAGCCCGTGCGATAGCCGGCTCGAGCCAGCGGCTGGGCGACGGTCTCGTGCCGGGGGTCGAAGCGCCAGCCGTTGTCGTAGACACCATGGGTCGTCGAGAGCAGACCGGTCCACAGGGAGGCGCGCGCCGGCGCACAGACGGGGTTGGCGGTCCACGCGCAGTCAAAGGCCGTGGCCTCGTCGAGCAGGCGGTCCATGTGCGGCGTCGCGATGTTCGTCTCGCCGTGAGCGCTCAGTGCAGCGGCCCGCAGCTGATCGAGCAGCACGAGCAGGACGTTGGGTCTGCGGCTCGGGCCGCAGCCGGCGAGCAGGGAGGCGCTCGCACCCGCGAGCAGGTCTCGGCGACTCGGCAGGCTCATGGCCCCAACCTACGACGGCAGCCCGTCGCGCGCGACAGAGAGCCGCCAGTCTAGGGGGAGCGTCCGCTTCTCAATCGGTACCCTTACAACTGGATTGTTCGGCTGGACCCTCGCTGTGCCCACACCTACCGGTGGAGGGTGACGGGAGGTTGGGTTGTACAAAACAGGATTGGTCATCGCGCTCGTCGCTGCCAGCGGCTGCAACTGGCAGCAGCCCCTCGGAGCTCCGGCCAACCTGGCGCCGGACGCGCCGAGTGGCACTTACCGCGGCACGCTCGAGCTCGATGTCCGGGCCTTCTTCGGACCGCTCCGCCTGAAGCGTCAGACCTGCTCGCAGCCCTTCGAACTCTTGGTCGACACGGAAGAAGGCGTCGCGGGCAACGTGGTCTGCGACTTCGAGGAGTTCGGAGAGCTCGACATCTGGCTGCTCGGGGAGATCCGCGGCATGCCGGAGGTCGGCGGAGACCTCGACACCCCCGAGTTCAAGGGCGGCTGGGACGGCTGGTTCTACAACGACGAGCAGGTCTACGGAGAGACGGTCGGTGAGGCGATGACGCCACAGGGACTGCGGGTCGAGTGGTTCGGCTACTTCGACACCGAGTACGTCGGTCCGGCACCCGACCTGTCGCCGGACGACTTCTTCTAGCCGGACCCCGAGGAAGGGAGCCTGCTCGCGGCCAAGTCTCGCGATGCGACACATCGTCGGGCCCAGCATGATCTATGCTGGAGCACTCACGGGAGGTCACCTCACCCAGCGTGGATGAGGCCTCCCCACGACTGTGCCCGCCCGCGACGAGGTTCCCGTGCCCGAGAGCAAGACCGACTTCAAGCCGAAGACCGACACCGACAAGACCGTCCAGGACCTGTTGATGGGCGCCGAGCGGCCCAAGGAGCTCACGAGCCTGGAGGATCTGCTCCGTCAGCTGACGCCCGAGGGCCAGAAGGAGGCCTTCCGGATCCTCTACGGAGACCTGCCCGACACGCTCCCCATCTCGGACGAGCTCCAGGCCTACGCCGACCAGCACGACTTCGAGGTCGCGGCGTACAAGTTCCACGCTGCTCCAGAGCAGCGCCGGAAGCCCCGCGTCGTGCGGGTCGGCGTGATCCAGAACCAGATCGTCGCCCCGACGGATGCATCCATCGACGACCAGTTCAATGCGCTCGCCGACCGCATCGAGACGATCATCCACGCGGCGGGGAAGCTGAACGTCGACGTGCTGGGCCTCCAGGAGGCCTGGACCATGCCGTTCGCCTTCTGCACCCGCGAGAAGCACCCCTGGCTCGAGTTCGCCGAGCCCGTTGACGGTCCGAGCACCCAGCGGCTCGCCAAGCTCGCCAAGCAGTACAACATGGTGATCGTCAGCCCGATCCTCGAGCGCGACGAGGCCCACGGCGACACCATCCACAACACGGCGGTGGTGATCGGCAACCGGGGCAACATCATCGGCAGCCACCGGAAGAACCACATCCCCCGCGTCGGCGACTTCAACGAGTCGACCTACTACATGGAGGGTGAGGACGGGCACCCGGTCTTCGAGACCGAGTTCGGCCGCGTCGCCATCAACATCTGCTACGGGCGGCACCATCCGCTCAACTGGCTGATGTTCGGGATCAACGGTGCGGAGATCGTGTTCAACCCCTCTGCGACGGTCGGCGCGCTCTCCGAGCCGCTGTGGCCGATCGAGGCCCGCTGCGCCTCGATCGCGAACAACTACTTCGTGGCGGGCATCAACCGCATCGGCACCGAGACCTTCCCCAACCCCTTCACCTCGGGCGACGGAAAGGAGCAGCACTACGACTTCGGGCACTTCTATGGCAGCAGCTACGTCGCAGCCCCCAACGGCGCGCGCACGCCCGGCCTGTCGCGGGTACGCGACGGCCTGTTGGTCAGCGAGATCGACCTCAACCACTGCCGCCAGGTCAAGGACAAGTGGGGATTTCAGATGACGGGACGCATCGAGGAGTACGCGAAGTGGCTCACCGAGGCCGCCAAGCCCGGCTTCCAGCCGCAGATCATCCGCGACACTGGAAAGTAGCGGAGGCTGACGCGTGGCTCCCTTGACCGCATCCAGCCTCGACATGCCGGACGATGTCGAGGTGAGCTGGGATCTCGACGGCTGCAGCATGCACCTTCCGGGGCCCGGCTACACGCTGCGGGAGTTCATGCTGATCCTCGCCGCTCTGCCACTGGCGGGGGGCGTGTTCTTGGTGCCCTTCGCCCTGTTCATGGGCAGCGGGCTGGGGGAGTCGCTGTGGTTCGGTGGCGTCTCCGCCCTCGTGATGGCGGCCATGCTACCTCTGTTCCTCGGGCTCGGTGGCGTGGCGCGTCGCGGACGGGGAGTCGACCTGCGGATCGAGCCGAACGGCGACCTGACGTACTGGTCCTTCGGGATGGAGGAGCCGCTGCGGTATGCGCTGGCCTCCATCGGCGCAGTCGAGGTGCCCGAGAGCCGGGCTCCGCGTGTCGTCCTCCAGATCAATGGCCGCGCGCAGCTCCTTGGGGCCGCCCTCCGCTTTCGCACGTGGGAGCATGCGCGTGCCGTGGCGGCTGCGATCGAGCAGGCCCGCCGGAGTGACCCGTCTCAGGCCGCGGAGGTGCCGGAGGCGCTGCGAGCCCTGAGACAGCAGACGGAGGGCTGAGGGGGCGTGCGGGGCGCGATGCGTGCGGAGCGGATGCCCTCACGACGAGCGGGTCACAGTGGGGTAGGCGCCTGCGACGGAGACACCGATGAGCTCGACGAACCGCGGCCGTGCGCGCCACCGCGCCGACAACTACCCGACGCCCTCGTGGTGCGTGCGTCGCCTGCTCGAGGTGGTGGCGCTGCCGCGGGAGGGCCGCTGGCTGGAGCCCTGCGCTGGCGACGGCGCGATCATTCGTGCCACGCCGCCCGGCCCCACCTGGACTGCCATGGAGCTGCGTCCGGAGTGTGAGCCGCTGCTGGAGCCCATGGTCGGTGCGGCCCAGACCCACCTCGGTGACTTCCTCGCCAGCCCGCCCTCGGGGAAGTTCGACGTCGTCCTGACCAATCCTCCCTACGGCAGCGCGCAGGCCTTCGTCGAGCAGGCTCGCCGGCGAGCCGACCACGTCGTGATGCTGCTTCGGCTCAACTTTCTCGCCTCGGCCACCCGGGCCCCCTTCATGCGGGAGACCCTGCCGGATGTCTACGTCCTGCCCAACCGGCCGTCGTTCACGGGCAAGGGCACGGACAGCATCGAGTATGCGTGGTTCCATTGGCACGACCACGGTCGTCCGGCGGGGTGGGTGCGGGTGCTGGCCGACACGTCCGTGGCGGAGCGCCGGCGCGGCTAAGTCGACACGAACCGTGACGCCGGAGAGCGACCACAGTGCTTAGGCTGGTCACGGAGGCTGCGTGTCCGAGCGTGACGACCCCTGGGTGACCACCGAGATTGCCCCCCCGCTGCCCTGGGAGGACTGGCTGGGGCGTGCGGAGCCGTGGATGTGGGTCTTGGTCGTCATTCAGGCGCTGTGCATGGTGGCGACACTGCTCGGCATCGCTTCGCTGGTGCGGCACCTGCCGTACCTCACGGCCCCGCTGGTGGCGTGGCGGGTCGGGCTGCCGGTCCTGCTCCTGGCCATCCCGACGGCGGTCAACGGCGTGCTGTCGCTGGCCCGCTCACGGCTCGCCTGGCGCCTGGCCGAGCCGCACGTCCCCCGCCTCGAGGGCCGCGTGCAGATGCTGCGTGCAGGACCGCTGCTGTGGATCTCGATGGCGATCTTGATGCTGCCCGGCTCCCTGGCGCTCGGAGCAGCGGGTGGCTGGCTGCCGAGCTCCCTCCTCGGCTGGACGCCGGCGGTCACGCTGCTCCTCGGAGGGGTGGTGATGCCGCTGGGCGTGTTCGGCTGGGACGGTGCGCTCGCCCGCATCCTCCCGGAGGCCGACCACGCTGATCGCCTCGCCTTCGAGGCGCGCTGGGCCGGCGTGGTGAGCTGGTCGGCACACACGATGTGGCTGGTCGGGGCCGGACGCCTCGAGGAGGCGGGGCGCGTCCTGGCCCTGTTTCACCGCCGCGGTCGCCTCTTCGTTCCCGGGTTTCTCGTGCCGCTCGGTGCCTGGAGTCTCGCCGATGGGCGACCCCGGGCGGCGGTGGCGGTCTTCGACGCGGCGCGGCAGCTCTCCCCCGGAGACCCTCGTGCGCTCGCGGGCTGGGCCGAGGCGCGGCTGGTGCTGGGGCATGCCGACTCGGCGGTGCTCGAGGCGCTGGAGCTCGCCCGGGAGGGGGCTCAGTCCTGGCGCTGGCGGTGGAATCGTCCTGGGTGGACGACCGTGCTCGACGCACAGCGCGCGTGGGCCCTGGCGCAGGCGGGACGCACGGACGGCGCTCGCCTCGCGGTCGAGGCGCTCCGCCCCACGGTCTCGGGGCTGCACAGGCTGCCGCGGGGCGAGGCTGAGTCGGCGCTCGTCAGGGCAGAGGCACTGATCGGCTGAGACCAAGGCGCGTCGCGCCGCGTCACGACGCCCGGCATGTCGAGCAGGCCTCGTTACCCTGGCCGTGGAGGTCGACCTTGGACGCGAGCGCCGTGTGGGCCCTGCTGATCAACGGCGGTGCCGACCCCCAGCTCAACTACGCGAGCCACATGGTTCATCTCCGGGAGCTGCACGGCTCCTTGGTCGAGCGTGGGATGCAGCCGGGTCGAATCGCGGTGTTCGCGTCCGACGGTGGAGACCCGTCGCCGGACCTCGCGGTGCGAGAGCTCCCGACCGAGCCGGATGCGTGGCTCCTGCGTGGCACGGCGCTCGAGCGCTTCCTGCCGGTCCAGCATCCGGTGGACACCCAGTGGGAGGGGGTCGAGCTGCGACCGGCGACCCAGCAGGCCCTTGCGGCGTGGGTCGGCAGCGTCGGCTCCAAGCTCGGTCCGGACGACACCCTCCTCGTCTACGTCACCGACCACGGGCTGCCCGGGGACGACGTCCCGGATGACGCGCGGATCGCTCTGTGGCGGGAGTCCATGGATGCACAGGAGCTCTCCACGGTCCTCTCGGGGGTGTCGCCCGAGGTACAGGTCGTGCTGGCGATGAGCCAGTGCTACGCGGGGGCCTTCGACCGGGTCGTGCAGGAGCGGCCCAACACCTGCGGCTTCTACGCGTCCCCGGCGGAGCGTCCCTCCTACGGATGCTTTCCCGAGGGGCGGGCGCGGTACACGGGCCACGGCGCTCGGTGGATCGAGGCGCTCTCCCGGCACGACGGCCTCGATGCAGCCCACGCGGAGGTGGTGCTCACCGACCGCACGCCGGATGTGCCCTGGACCAGCTCGGGCCTGTGGCTCCGGCGACGGCTGCTCGCCGAGGCCGAGTCGCGCGGCGTCCACGCGGTGGAGCTCGCCGATGCGCTCCTGCTGGAGTCGGAGCCGCTCGCCGAGGTGACTACGCTCGCGGCGGCCATGGACCTGCCTCCGCCGAGCAGCCTGAGCGAGGTGCGTGCGTCTGGGGCGCGGATCCCGGAGGCTCGGGAGCGCCTCGAGGCGGCGGCCGTCGCCTGGGATGGTGTCTTGGACGGGCTGCGCGCCGACCGGGCGCGGGAGTGGCTCGAGGCCCACCCCCGTGAGGCCAGGGCGCTCGCGCGGCTTCCGGACGGCGACGCGGGTGGCCGAGCGCGCGTCGCGGCCTGGCTGGGTGGCTGGCTCCGTCGCGATCTGGTGACCTGGGACCGGGTGACGGCACTGCGGCGTCAGCGCGACGAGGCCCGACAGGCGGCCTGGCGGCTCGCGGTTCGGGAGGGCTGGCTCTTGCGCATGGAGTCTGCCCTGCAGCGTCGTGCGGGAGAGGTCCTCGCCGAGGAGGACGGGGCGCTCGAGGCCCTGCGGCGCTGCGAGGCCGTGGCGCCTGGAGCCGCGCCTGGAGCGGGTGTGCCAGAGGGGCTGCCGGACTGGCCATCGCTGGCGGCTGATCTCGCGCTGGGAGAGCGCACGCTCACCCCGTGGCTCGGGGTGCAGGCCCGGGAGGTGAGTGCGGCCTTGAGAGAGGCCGAGGCTCTCCCGGCCGGTGCCGTGACCGTCCAGACCGTGTTCCCTGATTCTCCGGCCTCTCGGGCGAACATTCAGCCCGGCGACATCCTGCTCGGGCCACCCGATGCACCCTTCTCGGCGCCGTGGGCCCTCTCGGCGTGGACCCTGACCGCTCCGCTCGACCGGGAGGTCCCCCTCGCGATTCGTCGCGGCGACCGTACCTACTCGGCATGGGTCGCGCACTCGGCCCCCCCGTCGGGGCACACGGCACCCGTCCTGAGGCCCGGACCGGGCCAGCGCGCACCCGACCTCGCTCTCGGGGTGGAGGGCACAGAGCACCTGCTGTTCTTCTGGGCGACGTGGTGCGCGCCCTGCAAGGCCGCGATGCCGGAGCTGCTCTCGTGGGCCGCTCGCCACGACGTGCCCATCGTCGCGATCACAGACGAGCCGAGTCGGCTGGTGCGTCGCTGGCGACGTGGCTGGGACGGTCCGTTCCCGGAGCGAGCGGTCGCAGACCCGACGCGAGACGCCTTCGTCCGCTACGGCGTCCACACGCGCCCCGTCTTCGTGCACGTGGGGGCCGACGGTCGCGTGCTGGCGCATCAGGAGGGCTACAGCCTCGAGCGGGGCCTGTTCCGCGGGCAGCGACTCCCCGGGGTCGCCGGCGCGGAGTGAGGACGAGGTGCGGTAGGGTCGTCAGTGATGACGAACACGAGGCTGCTGCTGGTCGTGCCGCTCGGGCTTGCCCTCGGGGGAGGGGTCGTCATGGTCGCGATGCCGAGCCGGCCGAGCGGTGAGTGGTCGGCCGTTCAGGTAGACACCAGCGGGATGACGCCGGGCTTCGACGGAGGCAGCAGCCGCGTGGACACGCAGGTCGACGCCTACGCGCAGCCCGGCGACGTGGGACACGCCGAGGTGGTGGTCTATGAGAGCGCGGGACTGGACCGGTTCTGCCTGGCACGGGTGGTTGGAGCGCCCGGGAGCCGGGTGGTCGCGCGGGGAGAGGTCGTGCAGGTCGACGGCGTGGTGCTGGAGCACTCAGGAGCCCGCACCATCGACACGCTGCAGCGGTACGACGAAGAGCATGCCGGTCGGCACTATGTCGTGACCTACGATGCCGACGGGCTCGAGATGGTCGACGTTCGGGTGGGACCCTCCGAGGTCTTCCTGCTCCCGGACGACCGCACCGGCAGACAGGAGAGCTGCTTCGGCGGGCTCGTGTCCTTCGGCCGCCTACAGGGTCGTGTGCGCTAGGGGACGACGCTGGCTCGCCAGATCGGGTACGTGCGAGGGGACGCGCCGCGGTGGCCGCCACAGCCTTGGAGGCAGAGTGCCCTGGATCGCCTACCCGGCCGACGATGCCACGAAGGAGATCGAGCGAGCCACGCGCCCCTGGCGCAGGGAGGGCCGACCGGTTCCCGGCGTGATCGCTCCGATGAAGCACGCGCCGCGGACCCTCCGGGGCGTCCTGCAGATGAACCAGGCGGTCACCTTCGGAGGCTCCTCTCTGGGGCAGCGCACCGAGGAGCTGATCGCCACGGCGACCAGCGCGGTCAACGACTGCTTCTATTGAACGGTGTCTCACGCGGGGTTCCTGCGTGACCACTGGGACGGAGACGACGACGCCTTTCTCGCGCTGGTGCGCGCGCTCCACGCACTCGGAGATGCGCTCGCCGACACGCCACCGAGGCAGGTGCCGGCCGCGCTGGACGCTGCGGTGTCGAAGCTGCCCGCCACGGGCCGAGACTCTGCGCTGCTGCGGTTCGTCCTGCAGCTGGCCCTCGCGCCGCGGACCATGACCGGCGAGGCGGTGGCTCGCCTTCAGGCGGAGGCCGGCTTCGACGACCGAGCGGTGCATGACATCGTGCACGTCGTCGCGTGCTTCTCCTACATGAATCGTCTGGCGGACGGTGTCGGGGTCACCTTGCTCGAGGGGCGTCGGCCGCTCGCCGAGGAGCTGTTCGGTGCGGAGGCCGTCGCGGCTCACCTGGACTGGGGGCAGCGATGAGCGTCGCAGAGGTCAGGGCGTGGCTCCGCGACGTGGTCGTCGGGCTCGAGCTGTGTCCCTTCGCGCGAGGTCCGCTCGAGGCCGGTCGGGTGCGGTTTGCCGTGAGCCAGGCCTCTGAGGAGCACGCGGCGCTGGTCGACCTGGCGCGCGAGGCCGACGCGCTGCTCGACGGGGTCGCAGACACCACGCTGCTGTTGATCCCCGCAGCTCCGGACTTCGAGACGTTCGTGGCGTGGACCGAGGACGGCGAGGACCTGCTCGCCGACGACGGGCTGCAGGTCGTGGCCTTCCACCCGGACTTCCGCTTCGCCGACGCCGATGCCGACGACCCGGCCAACGGTGTCAACCGGTCACCCGTGCCGCTGTGGCACATCCTGCGCGCCGACCACGTCGCGGCAGCGGTGGCCGGTCATCCCGACATCGCGTCCATACCGGAGCGCAACGCTGCTCTTCTTCGCTCCCGCGGCGCCTGACGCTCCTGCGTCGGTAGCGGTGATGTCGTGCGCGTCGCCCGCTTGCGCGAGGCTGCCGGGGCCGTCATGTTGCCGATCTGTGGGGAGGAGGAGCCGATGGTGCTCGCGCTGTGGGTGTCGGTCGCGCTGGCCGAGCCTGAACTCTCGGGCGACTGGCGGCTGGCCGAGGAGCCTGCTGCTCTCGCCCAGACGCACGCAGAGGCCGTGGACCGCGCGGTCGCCAGCCTGCCGTGGCTCGTGCGTCCGATGGCGCGCCCCTTCCTGAAGAACTCGGTGCAGAACTGCCAGCGGCTCCAGCTGGTGCTGGATGAGGCTCACCTCGGCCTCACGTGTGACGAGCGACCGCCGCTGAAGTGCTCGCGGGGGTCGGAGGTCACGGCGGTCGAGGGGGTCGACGGCTCGAGCTACGCGGTGGCCCTCGAGGTCACGGCCTCGGCGGCTCGCTTGGTCTTCACCGGAGAGCGCGGCGGACAGAAGAGTCACTTTCGCCGAGAGGGGGACGCCCTCGTGCTTCACAAGGAGATCTTCAGTCAGCACCTCCCGGATCCGATCGTGTGGGAGGTCCGCTACGTGGCCTCCGAGGCGCCATGACGGGTCTCGTCGACCTCCATCGGCACCTCGATGGCTCGCTTCGGCGCTCGACCCTCGCGGAGCTGGCGGGGCGCGAGGGAGTAGCGGTGCCCGACGACCTGTGCTTCGCTGAGGGCATGGGGCTCGAGGCGGCTCTGTCACGCTTCGGCTTTGTTCTTCGGTTTCTGCAGACCCGTGAGGCCGTGAGGCGGGTGGCCGCCGAGCTGGTCGACGATGCACAGGCCGAGGGGGTGACCACGCTCGAGGTTCGGTTCGCGCCCCAGCTCCACCGAGGGGCGCCGATTCCGGCTGTGGTCGACGCCGCCCTCGAGGGTCTCGCCGGGCGGGCGGGGCTGATCCTGTGTGGTCTGTACGGGGAGCCGCCCTCGGTGCTTGAGGCCTTGGTCGATGCGGCGGCCGCGCGCCCCGGCGTGGTTGGTCTGGATCTGGCCGGAGGTCCTGCGCCGAGTCACCGATGGGCCCTGATGGACTACGCAGCCCCGTTCCGGCGGGCAGCCGAGCTCGGGCTAGGCCGCACGGTTCACGCCGGAGAGGGCCGGCCGGCCTCCGAGATTCGGGACGCCATCGAGGTGTTGGGGGCCCAGCGGATCGGCCATGGCACGACTCTCCTCGACGATCCTGCTGTGCTCGACCTCGTGGGTGAGCGGGGGGTGGTGATCGAGGCCTGTCCAACCTCGAACGTGCACACCGGCGTGATCGGTGCCGTCGCCGAGCATCCGCTTCCGCGCTGGCTGGAGCTGGGCGTTCGGGCGACGGTCTGCACCGACAACACCCTGCTCTCGGCCGTCACAGCCCCGGTAGAGCTCGAGCGTGTCGGGGCGATTCCCGGGATGACTGACCGCTTCGTCGCCGCGGTGGTCGCTCACGGGCACGCCGCTGCCTTCCGGCGAGGGTGACCACAGGGCGTCACGCGAGCGACTCCGTCCCTTACCAGGTGGTGGTCAGGATGCTGTCTTGGCCCGCGGCGTGGCAGTCGATGCACAGGCTGGGCTCACCGGCGAGTCGAACCGTGCCGTCGGGCTCGTACGAGGCCCAGAACCAACCCTCTGCCGTCTTCTCCATGACCGTGGAGCCGGTCTCGGTGGAGCCGTCTGCGTCGGAGTAGGACTTCTTGTAGGCGATGGAGCCGGCGGGCATGTCACCGCCCCCAGCGGCCGAGGCATGGTCGAAGGCGGTGTCGTTCCACCAGACCTGGGTGTAGGCATCGTGCAGGGTGTCGCTGGGCTGCACGCCGAGCCACGCGTCGACTTGGCTCCAGGTGTCGGCGCCCTCGAGGGTGTCTCACAGCTCTGCGGCGCCCGCCTCGTCTGGGTCTGCGCCCGGCGCCGCCGAGTCGCTGCTCTTCGGGCTCCCGCATGCGGCGAGACCCAGGGCCCAGACGGTCATCCACAACCTCATCTCGCTCTCCAGCGTGCTGACGGACGGTCGGTCTGTCGACCCAAGGCCTACGTTACACGCAGGCGTCAGTCATCGCCGGAGAGCAGGGCGTCGAGATCGGCGAATGGATCAGGCGCGGACTGGGCATCGGTGGCCTTGCCGGACTTCTTCCGGCTGCGGCGACGACGACGCTTCTTCTTGGGCTCGTCGCGGGGCTCCTCGGGACGAGACGCTCGCGGGGGGCTGCCCTTGCCAGGGCGCTTCTCGCTCACGGGCCGAGGCGCGGGCCGATCGGTGTTCACCGGGCGCCGTGCGGGCCGGGGAGGAGGCAGGCCGAGGGCCTCTCGCCGTGCACGCTCCTCACGCTCGATGGCCTCGATCTCCGCCAGCAGGCTCGAGGTGTCGGCCTGGCGGGTGCTGCGCTTGAAGCGACCGGTGAGGCGGGTCTGCGGCGTGAGCTGATTCTGCTCGTACAGCGACCACATCTCCTCGGCGTAGCGGGTGCGCTTGAGGTTGGGTGCGTGGCGGGCGAGGAAGCTGGTGAGGTTGTCGACATCGCGGAGCAGCAGGCGGCGTGCGTTCTGGTTCGACGCCGGGTCCACCCACTGGGGAAAGTCGATGATCACCGGTCCGTCATGACCGATGAGGACGTTGAAGTCCGATAGGTCGCCATGAACGACGCCCGCGCAGAGCATGCGCGACACCTCGTGGACGAGGTGCTGGAAGAGGTCGTGGGCCTCGTCGGGGCTGAACTCGACGTCGGCGAGCCGGGGTGCGGGCTCCCAGTTGCCGTCGTGCACCAGCTCCATGACGAGCACACCGTCCACGAAGTCGAACTGCTCGGGCACTCGAACGCCTGCGGCCCAGAGCTGCCGGAGAGCATCGACCTCTGCGAAGCGCCACGCCTGCTCGATCTCGGACCGGCCGTAGCGCGACTTCTTGGCCATCGCGCGGGCCTTCCGTGTGTTTCGGACCTTGCGACCCTCGGTGTAGGCGACGCGGTGCTTGAAGCTCCGGTGCTCGACCTGCTTGTAGACCTTGGCGACGCGTGGCATGCCCTCGGCGATCACGAGGTACACCTGCGCTTCCTTGCCGGCCATCAGCGGACGGACGACCTCGTCGATGATCCCCTGCTCGACGAGTGGCGCGAGAGGCTCGGGAATACGGATTCCCACGCACAGACCTCCTGTGAACTCCTGTGAACGCGGGTCGTTAACCCACAGCGTCTGCGGCCGGAAGTCTCTGCTCCGCTGACACGCGGTGCATTGGGCGCCGACGTCTCTCCTGCACCTGATTAGCAGGTGCAGCGGTGTTGCAGTCCAGGGTGCGCGTGGATTAGGTCGTCGCCGTGTTTGTGGTCCTGCCCGCACTGGTCGTCCTCGCCGGGTGCCTCATCGCGGCACTGCCGCATCGCGCACCGGCGCTCCTTCCGCCGCTGCGCACAGCAGCGGTCGTGTCGGCTCTCGTCGTCGTGTTCTTCGGACTCCTGCCCGAGTCGATCGACGCCCTCGGACCGGCCGCGCTGGTCGTCGCGGCACTCGGCTTCGCCTTGCCCGTCGCCATCGAGCGGCTGCGTGGCGTGGAAGCGGGTGGCCGCTGGGCGCTGGCGGCGCTGGCGGCCCATCAGATCGTCGACGGGGCGCAGGTGGCGTGGCTCGGTCCGGAGATCGGTCTGGCCGGCGCGCTCGGGGTGTCTCTGCATGGTGCTGCGCTGTCCGCAGCAGCGGTGATCGCGGCAGGGCAAGATCCGGCGAGGGCTCGGCGCGCTGCGCTCGTCTTGGTTGCAGCCACCCTGCTTGGCGGCATGGTCGGTGCTGCGGTCGCTGCCTCGCCCATGGCTGCGGCTGAGCCCTGGCTGCGGGCCGTGATCTCGGGCTTGTTGCTTCACGCGCTGCTGCACGATGTGGGCTACGCGCTTCCACGGTCTCAGCCCGAGCG
>PKDJ01000323.1 GCA_002862545.1 Pseudomonadota bacterium | reverse complement strand
GAGCTGGCCGAGCTCCCGCCCGCGTTCCTCGCAGGCGCACTGGCCGGCGTAGTGGTGAGCCTGCTCGACAAGTCAGGGCAGGAGGCCATCGCCGAGGTCGGCCCAGAGCTGGATGCCGCGGCCGAATGAGGCCCCGGATTGCCCCGGTTCCCGGTTTCCGGTAGCGTCTCGGTCTCGTCCTCTCTCCAGGAGCCACAGATGGGCCACATTCTCCTTCGCGGCGGCACCGTCGTCACCGCAGACGCCGAGCGCCGCGCCGATGTCCTCGTCTCCGGAGAGACGATCGCCGCTGTAGGCGCCGACCTCGAGGCCCCCGCGGGTGCGCGAATCATCGACTGCGGCGGCGCCTACGTGATGCCCGGCGGCATCGACCCCCACACGCACATGGAGCTGCCCTTCATGGGCACGGTCGCCTCGGAGGACTTCTTCACGGGCACCTCGGCCGCGGCGGCGGGCGGCACCACCTCGGTGATCGACTTCGTGATCCCAGCACCCCAGGAGCGGATCCTCGATGCGTTCCACAAGTGGCGCGGCTGGGCCGAGAAGGCGGCGACCGACTACAGCTTCCACGTCGCCATCACGTGGTGGGACGAGACCGTTCGCGAGGACATGGTGACCCTCGCCACCCAGCACGGGGTCAACAGCTTCAAGCACTTCATGGCGTACAAGAACGCCATCATGGCCGACGACGAGACCCTGGTGAACAGCTTCAAGACCGCCAGGGAGCTCGGTGCTCTCTGCACGGTCCACGCCGAGAACGGCGAGCTGGTCTTCACCCTGCAGAAGGATGTCTACGACTCCGGCATCCACGGCCCGGAGGGGCACCCCCTCTCCCGCCCCCCCGAGGTCGAGGGAGAGGCCGCCAACCGCGCCATCCGCATCGCCGAGGTGCTGGGTGTGCCCCTGTACCTGGTCCACACCAGCTGCATCGACGCGCTCGAGGCCGTGACTCGCGCACGCCTCGAGGGGCAGCAGGTCTTCGCCGAGGTCCTGGCTCAGCACCTCGTGATCGACGACTCGGTCTACCGCCACCCAGACTGGAACCACGCGGCGCACTACGTCATGAGTCCGCCGTTCCGTCCGAAGGAGCACCAGGCAGCGCTCTGGCGTGGCCTGCAGTCCGGCATGCTCCAGACCACGGCCACTGACCACTGCTGCTTCTGTACGCCTCAGAAGCGCATGGGCCGGGACGACTTCCGCTCCATCCCCAACGGCACCGGCGGCATCGAGGACCGCATGGGCGTGCTGTGGCACCACGGCGTGCGCACCGGCAAGCTCTCCCCCTCCGAGTTCGTGGCCGTGACCTCGACGAACACGGCCCGCATCTTCAACATCCACCCCCAGAAGGGCTCGCTGCATGCCGGCGCCGACGCCGACATCGTCGTGTGGGATCCCAACAAGACCCGCACGATCAGCCGCGAGACCCATCACCAGAACATCGACTTCAACATCTACGAGGGCATGGAGATCACCGGCAACGCCGCGGTCACCCTCTCTCGCGGGATGGTGGTGTGGGAGAACGACGAGCTCAAGACCCAGCGCGGACGAGGAAAATACCTGAGCAAGCCCTGCAACGCCTTCTACTGGGAGGCCCAGCGCAAGCGGAACGCCCTCGCCCAGCCCACCGCGGTCGAGCGCACGTCGGACTGACGTGCCACGAGCCGCTCCGTCTGCATCAGGACGGAGTCACCACGGGCCATACTCCACTCTGGCCGAGCTTGTGTCGCGCGAGGGCGCTACACTCGCCCGGTTCGCTCTGGAGAGACGATGGCTGGCGCCCGTGAGGTTCGAAACCCCGACCCGCACCTGATCAACGACGACATTCGGCCCGCAACCGAGGCCGAGCGTCACTGGTCCGTGCTGAACATGGCCAGTCTCTGGATCGGCATGGTCGTGTGCGTGCCCACGTACACGCTGGCAGCCAGCCTCGTGCAGCAGGGCATGAACTGGTGGCAGGCGGTGCTCACCATCCTGATCGGCAACGTGATCGTGCTCGTGCCCATGATTCTGAACGGTCACCCCGGCACCAAGTACGGCGTGCCGTTCCCAGTCCTGGCCCGAGCCAGCTTCGGCATCCAGGGGGCCCACATCCCCAGCCTGCTGCGCGCACTCGTCGCCTGTGGCTGGTTCGGCATCCAGACCTGGTTCGGCGGCTTCGCCATCTACCAGCTGCTCAACACGCTGCTCGGTGATGCCCTCATGGGCAGCGACCTGCCCTTCCTCGGAATCAACCCGGGTGAGCTCGGCTGCTTCCTGCTGTTCTGGGCGATTCAGGTCTACGTGATCTTCAAGGGTGTGGAGAGCATTCGGCTGCTCGAGACCTACGCCGCACCCTTCCTGATCGGCATCGGCTTGCTCCTGCTCGGGTGGGCCTACGTCGCGGCGGGCGGCTTCTCGTCGATGCTCGAGATGCCCTCGGCCTTCGACCCGGGCGGCGAGAAGGAAGGCCAGTTCCTCAGCGTCTTCTTCCCCAGCCTGACCGCGATGGTCGGCTTCTGGGCCACGCTGTCGCTGAACATCCCCGACTTCACTCGGTACGCCAAGTCGCAGCGCGACCAGATCCTCGGTCAGGCCATCGGACTGCCGACCACGATGACCCTGTTCGCCTTCATCTCGGTGGCCGTCACCGCCGCAACGACCGTGATCTTCGCCGATCCGGTGACCGGCGCACCCGCCGAGCCCATCTGGGACCCGACCATCCTCGCTGGCAAGATCGGCGGCGGCTTCACCGTGGTGCTGTCGCTGTTCGCCCTCGCGGTCGCGACGATGTCGACCAACATCGCTGCCAACGTCGTCTCGCCCGCCAACGCGATGATCAACGTGAACCCCAGCAAGGTGAGCTTCCAGGTCGGTGGCTACATCACGGCGGGCCTCGGCGTCGCCATCCTCCCTTGGAAGCTCATCGAGACGACCGGCGGCTACATCTTCACGTGGCTCATCGGCTACTCCGCCCTGCTCGGCCCGATCGGGGGCATCCTCATCGCCGACTACTTCATCCTGCGGAAGACCGAGCTCGACCTCGACGACCTGTACAAGGCTGACGGACAGTACCGCTACACGAACGGCTTCAACGTCGCCGCGATCATCGCCTTCGTCATCGCCGTCCTCCCGAACCTGCCAGGCTTCCTGCACCAGGCGGGCCTCGTCGAGAGCTTCCCGATGATGGGCACCTTCGACGCGATCTACACCTACGCCTGGTTCGTCGGCTTCTTCATCGCGCTGGCCCTGTACATCCCCCTGATGAAGCTCTTGCCCCAGGGACAGAAGGCCTAGCGGCCTACCAGGTGGTGACCGTGAGGCCGCCACTCCGCCAGCCCGTGCGCGCGTCCCAGGCGGCCCACTTGCCCTTGGGACCGACCCACCAGGCCGAGCGCAGGGCGCCGGTCTCCAGCGCGAACGCCCGGATGCAGCCATCCTCTCCGGCCGTCCAGACCAGTCCCGCTGCCTCGTCGACCGCCGCGTCCGTGATGTCGTCCACGGCGATGACCCGCTCCGACGGTCCGTGGAGCGTCACGGTCCCGCGCCCAGCGTCCGCGACAGCTCGCCAGGTGACGCCGAGACCTCCCGCACTGCCCGGAAGGGCGACCGCTGGCTGGTCCCGAGTCGCGACGCGACGATCCACGTCGACGACCAGGCGCCCCCCATCTGAGGCCAGCGCGGACCACCGGCCATCGGTCCCCCTCACGTCATGGGGTGACCCAAGACCCTGAATCGGCCTGGTGAGAACGTCCGTACCTCGAACAGCGACCACCCGATCGGAGCCGAAGCCGAGGATCTGATCGCCGTCGAGGGCGACGGCCGACAGCCCCCCCTCGAACCAACGCCGCGCGTCCAGGCCCATCCCCACGGCGTTCGCCCAGAGCACCTGGCCAAGCCTGTCGACGTCGAGGGCACGCACAGCACCTCCCCCCGTCTCGAGAATCGCCGTGGGCGCACCTCGCTCGAGGCTCCACGTCCACACGTCTCCTGTCGACGTTCCGACCACCAGGAAGCGTGACCCCGGATCAACCGCCAGGGTCGAGAGCGCCTGGGTTCCGTACGACCACGTCTTGCGACGGCGGGGATCCCAGACGGTCCACGAGCCATCCTCGCCGAGCAGCAGCGCACGTCCGCCCGCACCCACCTCGATGGACGCGACCGGGGCCCCCTCCCACTCGAGGGTGCGCGCACCTCCACCGCGGAGGTCGGTGTGCCGAAAGCCTCCATCAACCGGCAGGACAGCATGGTCCGGGCCCATCGAGACGAGGTCGACCGGCGCGATGCCCTCGGTCGGTGACTTGGAGGCCCAGGTTCCAAACTGCCACACGCGCTCCGCGCCTGTGACGACGAGGCCGCGCGTGCCGTTGCCGACTGCCATCTTCACGGGCTGGCCGATGCCCCGGCGGACGACCTCCGCCTCTGCCGTCTCTCCACGCACGAGAGCGATGTCTCCCTCGGTCGTCGCGACGGCCAGCGTCTCCCCGTCCGGCGACCAGTCGAGGAGTGCCGGCTGTCCAGGCAGCGCGACGCCAACGGGCTCGGAGCCCTTCCGTCGCAGCTGGAGTCCGTCGAGGGCTGTCGCGACCGTGCCATCCGGCGCCACAGCTGCCGCCTGCACGGGGGTGTCCACCAGGGACTCGAGTCCTCGGACCCAGACCTGCTCCCCCCGCTCGACCCAGATGTCCCCGGCGACCTCGAGCTCCCGAGCGCGAGGCTTAGGCGCGGCCCACAGCCACTCGAGGCTACCGGTCCACCAGCCACCGCCAGTCTCGGTACCCACCAGCAGCCGGTCCGCCTCGGTGAGCGCCGTGATCGGGGCGTCAGCGACTGCCGACACGGCGCTCCCCTCCCCCATCCGAATCAGCCTGCCGTGGGGCCCTCCCACCGTCCAGATCGCCCCGTCCGGACTGAACGTGGCGGCCGTCACGGGGCCACGAAGGGCCAGCGGCCCTCCCCGCTCAGCGAGCCCGGCAGCCCCCTCGACCCGCACCCGCCCGGAGGCGTCCCCGATGGCTAGCCACTGGCCGTCCGGCGACCACGCCACCGCCGTGACCCGACCGGCCGACGTCGCGCCCTCGCGCTGCCCCGTCGAGGACCGAAACACCACCGCGTGCGCCACCCCTACGGCGAGGCCCGCACCGTCGGGCCGCCAGGCGAGAGCCGAGACCGGCCCCGTCTCGGACCAGCGCGCCACGGGCTGATCCACGTTCGGATCGACGACCACGACCTGCGGCCCGTCTGCGAACGCCAGCAGTCGTCCATCTCCGGACCAAGCGACCGCCCCAGGCGCAGAGGCGTCCCACCGACGCACGGTCTCCAGGCTCTGCGGGTCGAGCACGGCGACCTCGCCGTCGGACGCCATGGCAGGTCGGCCGTCTGATCCGAGCGCGATGCCCGAAGCCGCTGTGCTGCGGACCGCAACCGAGGCGAGCGTGGCCGGGTCCCAGAGGGCCAGCCCACCGTCCGCATCGAGGGTCGCCACCCGCGCATCTGAGGCTTGCAGGTCTACGATCTCCGCGGGAACCCCCGTCAGCGGTCGTGGGCTCCACTCCGCATCCCGTGCGACGAGTGCACCGTCGACCTGCAGCAGCGCCGCACCCGACGGGGCGACCACCGCCGTCGAGCAGACGCCCTCACCGTCGAGACTGACCAGCTCCCCACCCGGCGACCAGGCCCAGCGGGAGCAGTCCGCGCCGATCCCCCATGCCACCGAGCCAGCCCCAGCGGCGATCAAGTCGAGCGAGCCGAGGGAGGCCGAGCCACGCACCTTGCAGCGACGCGGCTCGAGCAGCTCGAAGCCCGAGGCGCGCGCGACGAGGAGCATCGGCTTCCGTCGCCCGCTGTCCCACGACACGGCAGCCACCGCGTCCTCGACGCAGGCATCGCCCAGCCGCCCGCGGGTGTCGACGCCATGAATCGAGCCCGCTGAGGTCCACACCGCGGCCTCGTCGTCCGAGAAGTCCAGCCAGGACTTGACCCCCTCGTCTGCCGAGTCGCCGGAGCGGGGCTCGTCGCCTCCTGCGCGAAGCGTCCGCACCGTTCGGCCCGAGGCGAGCCCGAGCACGTCGTCGGTGAGCCACGTGATGGCCGTCGCCATCGTCGATGTTCGAGCCTCGAGGATGCCCGAGCGCGTGCTGTACACGTACAGGCCCGTCTTGGTCGCCAGCGCGATCCGACCCCCGCGGATTGCGGCTCCATGAACATCGGGATGCGGTAGTTCCTGGGCGACATCGCCACCCGACTCGAGCAGGAAGAGCGACTCGCCGGCCGCAACCGCCGCGAGCGCCCCGTCCGCCGACACCGCGAGCAGCTGCGTCGTGCCGTCGAGCGCGTGCGAGCCGAGCGCAGCCGCGCGCTCCACGTCCCATGCCACGACGGCGCCAGCTCCGTCTGTGGACCACGCGGTCTGCCCACTGCGGCTGCCGAGCAGGCGGTCGACCCCGCCCTGAGTGGCGCGAGTGGCCACCTGTGCGCCGTCGAGCCAGGCCGTCAGACCACCGCGCTCGAGGCGCACCTGCGTCGCGCCAGCCCAGACCACCTCGCTCACCGATGCACCCGGCGCGAGGTCGGAGGCGAGACCACTCCCGACGGCGAGGGAGCGCACGTCCTCACCACCTGAGGCCAAGAGCTGTCCACCGTCCGGTGACCAGGAGAGCGTCGTCACAGGCCCCGAGAGGGCGAGCGCAGCGGCAGCAGCGGGGGGTGGAGGGGCGACCACCGCACCACCGGGGAGCGGTGCGGCCAGCAGCGACAACGGAAAGAGAGGAATCCACATGCCCTCATCGTACGGCGTGACGGCCTCCGGATGGGTACGCTCAGTGGGGAGGGCTGGTGTTCCACCACGTGGTGCTCGCGATTCTGGTCACCTTGGTCGCCCGCTTTACCGTGGGACCGCTCACCGCCATGGCCTGGCGTGGGCTCGCGGGCGCCGGTCGCTCGGAGCGGGAGCATCTGCTCGCCGCTGCCGCCGTCACCCTCGGGATCGCCCTCGGCTGGGCGCCTCTGGCACGGGTTGCCTGGATCCTCGCTCCAGCCATCGGGCTCGGCGTGTGGCTGGCCTTGAGGGTGCGGCGCCAGAGTGAGGCAACCGAGCCCCAGAGCCTGCGCCTTCGCCACGAAGGCTGGCAGGTCGAGCTCCGACACGCATCGGCGTGGCCCACTGTCTTGGTGCTCTTGCTCGCTGCGACCACCCGCTGGCCCCTGGTGATCCTCGCGACTCTCGTCGCCGCAGCCACAGCCGGTCGTGGACCGGTCACCACACGGATTCGACTGTCGGCCGGGCGGGTCGAGGCCGGTGCAGCCTCGCTCCCGCTGCGCGGACTCCTCGTTCACGACGGGCAGCGCCTTCTGGGCGCGCCCACGCTGGTCCTCGAGTCTCCCGAGGGGCGGATCGAGGTGCCCGTCGGCGGTCATCCACGCCAAGAGACCGCGTGGGTGAAGCAGGCACTCGAGGACGCCGCCGCACAACCTCCTCCCCCGCTGGCCCCCCCGCCACCAGAGCTGGCCCGACTGCGACGTGCTGCCGACCGCGACCAGAGCTGACGGGCCCCACACGAACAGTCGAGGCTCCTCGGGATACGTGGTGCCCTCGTGATGGAGCACCGATGAACGCGCAGAAGCGCTACCAGCCGGCCCACCCGGTCCGCATCGTCACCGCCGCCTCGCTCTTCGACGGCCACGATGCTGCAATCAACATCATGCGTCGCATCCTGCAGGCCACGGGCGCCGAGGTGATCCACCTGGGGCACAACCGCTCGGTCGCCGAGATCGTCGACTGCGCCATCCAGGAAGACGCCCAGGGGATCGCCCTGACCTCCTACCAGGGTGGGCACACCGAGTACCTCAAGTACATGTTCGATCTGCTGAAGGAGCAGGGCGCCGACGTGCGCATCTACGGCGGCGGAGGCGGCACCATCCTGCCCAGCGAGATCGAAGAGCTTCACGCCTACGGCATCGACCGCATCTACCACCCCGACGACGGCCGCCGGCTCGGGCTGCAGGGGATGATCGACGAGGTGGTTCAGGGCTGCGACTTCGAGCGCAGACCAGCGGACTTCGTGTCGCACCTCGACGAGCTCACCGTCGAGGCCCACGCCGTGCTGGCCGGCCTGATCACGGTCGCCGAGACCCATCCGGAGACCTACGCCACCATCCGTGCACAGGTTCAGGCGCGCATGGGCGAGGTGCCCGTGCTGGGCATCACGGGCACCGGTGGTGCAGGAAAGTCCTCTCTCGTGGACGAGCTGGTCCGCCGCTTCGTCAACGACCACGACGACAAGCAGATCGCCGTGATCTCGGTCGACCCCACAAAGCGGCGCTCGGGCGGTGCCCTGCTCGGCGACCGCATCCGCATGAACACCGCCAGCCACCCGCGCGTGTACATGCGCTCGCTGGCCACCCGCCAGGCCAACCTCTCGGTGTCGGCCCACGTCCAAGACGCCGTCGACCTGTGCCGCGCTGCTGGCTTCGACCTCGTGATCGTCGAGACCAGCGGCATCGGACAGTCCGACACCGAGATCGTCGATCACTCCGACGTGTCGCTCTACGTGATGACGAGCGAGTACGGCGCCGCGACCCAGCTCGAGAAGATCGACATGCTCGACTTCGCCGACGCTGTCGCCATCAACAAGTTCGACAAGCCGGGCTCGCTGGACGCGCTGCGGGACGTCCGCAAGCAGTACAAGCGCAACCACATGCTCTTCCAGGCAGACGACGCCAGCCTGCCCATCTTCGGGACCATCGCCAGCCAGTTCGGCGACCCGGGTGCCGACCGCCTGTACGTCGCCCTGATGGGCATGCTGGCCGACAAGACCGGCGCGCCGCTGCGCAGTGGCCTCGCCATCACCGACGCCATGTCGGTGAAGCCGGTGCTGATCCCGGCCGATCGGGCACGCTACCTGGCCGAGATCAAGGAGACCATCGGTCGCTACGACAGCTGGGTCGAGGCCCAGGCGGGGCTAGCGCGGCAGCTCCAGGCCCTCCGAGGGGCGGTCGACCACCTCGAATCGTCGACGGCAGCCGCAGTGGCCTCCGCGGCACGCGCAGGCACGGAGGCACCCGAGGCGCCGTCCTACCTCGACGATCTCCGGGGTCGAGCGGACGCGCTGGAGTCCCGCCTCGATCACGTCGCGCGCACGCTCCTGGCTGACTGGGATGCCCTCGTCGAGCGCTACAGCGGCGACACCTACGACTACGTCGTGCGCGGACGCACCCTGTCCCAGCCGCTACGCACCGACAGCCTCTCCGGCACGTCGATCCCTCGCGTGATCCTGCCCAAGCACCACGACTGGGGCGACCGCCTCCGGTGGCTCCTCCAGGAGAACGTGCCCGGCTACTACCCCTACACCGCCGGCGTGTTCCCTCTGAAGCGCAGCGGCGAGGACCCGGCGCGCATGTTCGCCGGAGAGGGCGGCCCGGAGCGCACCAACAAGCGCTTCCACTACGTCTCGCGTGGCCTGCCTGCCGCCCGCCTGTCGACCGCGTTCGACTCGGTCACGCTCTACGGCGAAGATCCCGCCCACCGCCCCGACATCTACGGAAAGGTCGGCAACTCCGGCGTCTCTGTGGCCACCGTCGACGACGCAAAGAAGCTCTACTCCGGCTTCGACCTCGCGAAGAAGACGACGAGTGTGTCGATGACCATCAACGGCCCTGCCCCGATGGTCCTCGGGTTCTTCCTGAACGCCGCCATCGACCAGCAGTGCGAGAGGCACATCCGTGCCGAGGGCCTCGTCGATGCCGTCGAGGCGAAGATCGACGCCAAGTATGCGGCGCTCGGGCAGCCACGCCCACGCTACGACGGCGACCTCCCGGAGGGCAACGACGGCCTCGGCCTGCTCCTCCTCGGTGTCAGCGGTGACGAGGTCCTCGACGCGGAGACCTACGCGCGCATCAAGGCCGACACCCTCTCCAGGGTGCGCGGTACGGTCCAGGCTGACATCCTCAAGGAGGATCAGGCCCAGAACACCTGCATCTTCTCCACCGAGTTCGCTCTGCGAATGATGGGGGACATCCAGGAATACTTCACGGCCAACAAGGTCCGGAACTTCTACTCGGTCTCCATCAGCGGCTACCACATCGCAGAGGCCGGCGCGAACCCCATCAGCCAGCTCGCCTTCACCCTCGCGAACGGGTTCACCTTCGTCGAGTACTACCTGGCGCGCGGCATGCACATCGACGACTTCGCGCCGAACCTGTCGTTCTTCTTCAGCAACGGGCTCGACCCCGAGTACGCGGTCATCGGCCGAGTCGCCCGTCGCATCTGGGCCAAGGCGATGCGCGAGCGGTACGGCGCCTCTGCCCGAAGCCAGAAGCTGAAGTACCACATCCAGACGAGCGGACGGTCGCTGCACGCCCAGGAGATCGCGTTCAACGACATCCGCACGACCCTGCAGGCGCTGTACGCACTCAACGACAACTGCAACAGCCTGCACACGAACGCCTACGACGAGGCCATCACGACGCCGACCGAGGAGTCGGTCCGCCGTGCCCTCGCGATTCAGCTCGTGATCAACAAAGAGCTCGGGCTGTCGAAGAACGAGAACCCCACCCAGGGCGCGTTCTTCATCGAGTGGCTCACCGACCAGGTCGAGACCGCCGTGCTCGCCGAGTTCGAGCGCATCAGCAACCGTGGCGGCGTGCTCGGTGCGATGGAGCGCATGTACCAGCGCAGCAAGATCCAGGAGGAGTCGCTGCACTATGAGCACCTGAAGCACACCGGAGACCTGCCGATCGTGGGCGTCAACACCTTCCTCGACCCGAGCGGCAGCCCGACCATCGTGCCCGATGAGGTGATCCGAGCCACCGAGGAGGAGAAGCACTTCGCCATCGACAGCCTCGCAGCCTTCCACACTCGCAACGCTGGCTCCGCAGACGCCGCGCTGTCGGAGGTCCGCCGCGTCGCCCGAGACCACGGCAACCTCTTCGAGGCGCTGATGGAGGCGACCAAGGTCTGCTCTCTCGGTCAGCTCTCCGGCGCGCTGTACGCCGTAGGCGGTCAGTACCGGCGGAACATGTAGTGCTGGCCAGCGTCTACCGGCGCTTCGGACCGCCCGGTGTCCTCCGGGTGGAGGACGTGGCTCCACCGGAGGCACAGCGGGGCTGCTGTCGTGTTCGAGTGACAGCCTGTGCGCTCAATCCAAAAGATGTGCTGGTCCGCTCGGGGCGGATGCGCTGGCTCACCGGTGAGCGCTTCCCTCGCATTCCCGGCTACGACCTTGCAGGAACCCTCCTGACCGCTGCGGGTGACCTGCCAGCGGGCACCCCTGTCTTCGGCATGGTCGATTCGCACCAGGGCCGTGCGTGTGCCCAAGAGGTCGTGATCCCGGTCGCGCAGATCGCCGCAGCCCCAGAGGGCCTCACCGCCATCGACGCCGCCTCCGTGCCCCTGGCAGCGCTCACGGCACTCCAGGCTCTGCGTGATCACCTGCGCGTCCGTAAGGGTGACCGTGTGCTGATCAACGGCGCCTCTGGGGGGGTGGGCACACTGGCCATACAGCTCGCCGCCATCCTCGGCGCCCACGTCACCGGCGTCTGCAGCGGTCGCAACACGGACCGGGTCACGGCCCTCGGTGCCGACGCCGTCGTCGACTATACCCAGACCGACGTGACCACTCTCACGGGCTTTGACGCGGTCTTCGACGTCTTCGGAAGCCTGCCCTGGCCCAGTGCCTCGGCGCCGCTCACACGCCGCGGGCGCTACTGCACCACCATCGTGCGGCCCGCCTTCCTGGCGCGTGGCGCTCTCGCCCGCATCGGGCTTCACCGGGCTCACTTCGTGCATGTCCGCAGCCGACGTGCTGACCTGGACAGCATCCGTGAGCTGATCGAGCGAGGCCACCTGCGTCCCGTCGTCGATCGAGTCTGGCCCCTGACCGAGGCAAGGGCCGCACACGCCTACCTCGAGACAAGGCGCGCGCGTGGAAAGGTCGTGCTGTCGCTGCCCTAAGCTACGGGTGTCGCTTGGCGACCTCGGAAGTGACGCGAGCGTCCACGCGGCCACGCACCGCACATCGTTGTGGCCATCCTGCGATGATGCACGTACGTAGTGCACATGCTCACCCTTCTGGTCGTCCTCCAAGCCCAAGCCCATGACCTCACTCTCGGCGGCACCTGCCCGGGAACGGTCGAGGTCTCGGTCACGGGCCTCACGCCAGGCGTCAGCATCGGCTTGGTGACGGCCGCGGAGGCCGGAGCAGAGCCCATTCCGTCGGGACCATGTGTCGGTGAGGTACTGGGGCTGGGCGCCACGAACCTGAAGTACCGGGGACGCGCCACCGACGACGACGCAGACGGCGCCATCGACGTGGCCGCAGACCTCCCGTCATCGCTCTGTGGCCAGCTCGTGCAGTCGATCGTCCTGACCGACTGCTCGATGTCCGAGCCCATAGACATCCCCGTCTCCGAGATCGACGCCCCGATGCTCGCGGCGAGCTCGAGCGGAGCGAGCGGCCTGTGGGCCATCGATCCGGCAGCGGGCACGGTCGTCTACATCGCAGACCCCGGACGCCCGCTCACAGGACTCGCATTCGACCTGGATGGAGTGCTCTACGGTATCGAGGGCGGCTCGAACAGCGCCGTGCGCAACCCGTCCTTCGGGAGGGTGAGCATCGTCGACCCGACGACCGGAGCCCTGGAGACCATCGCCGAGACGGGCCAGAGCGAGACCTCGCTGGTCTGGTACGAGGGACAGCTGTACGCCGCCGACGAGAACAGCGCCTTCGTCTCCGTCGACCCGGTGACCGGTGTGATCGACGACATCGGGGCCAGCCTCGACGGCATCGGCTTCGGCTACGCTCTCGCCAGCACCGACACGACCATGTGGCGCGTGAGCGACTCCGCGCTGTACCAGCTCGAGGCCGACGGCACCTCGGACTTCGTCGCCGCGGTGACGGGCACTGCAGGCGGCTGGGGGGGCGGCGCGACCTTTCACGAGGGCGAGCTGTGGGTAGCCGTCGACGACGCGCGTGGCGGCACGGCTCTCATGACGGTGGACCTCGAGACGGGCATCGCCACCTCGACGGGGCTGCGCATTCCCGACCCCTCGATCGACGCCCTGGCCAGTCGCACTCCCTAAGCTCGCCAACACTCGTCGCCCGAGGGCAGCGAAGCCTGCGGACACTCTGCGCTGAGCCCGCATGCTGCCTACGGTTCGCCGCGAGTCCTCGCGCGGCGATCAAGGTGCACACGGGTCGCTGTCGCGAGCGGCTATACTGCGCGCCAGTCGGGTCCGACACAGCGCCCGTCGAGTCACCGTGGGGTCTAGATGCGTCCGTCCATCCTGATGTTGTTCGTCCTGCTAGGAGCTGCTGGCTGCGGCGGTAGCGATGATCCCTTTGTCGAGGACTGCGAAGACGGGCTCGACAATGACCAGGACGACCTCATCGACTGCATCGATCCCGACTGTCTGGGCAAGTGTCCCGAGCTCTGCGGCGACAGCCTCGACAACGACGGCGACGCCCAGATCGACTGCCAAGACCCCGACTGCGACGGCCTCTGTGACGAGCAGTGTGCCGACGGCCGCGACAACGACTTCGACGGCCTCACCGACTGCGCCGACACCGACTGCAAGGCCCCCTACTGCCCCGAGCGCTGTGACGACGGTGTCGACAACGACGCCGACGGCGACATCGACTGCGACGACTTCGACTGTGTGTCTGTCGACTGCGCCGAGGACTGCTACGACCTGTACGACAACGACGCCGACGGCCTGACCGACTGCGACGATCCGGACTGTGACGGCCTGTGCCCCGAGGTCTGTGACGACCTCCGCGACAACGACGGCGACGGCCTGACCGACTGCGAAGACGACGACTGCGACGGCTTCGGCTGCGGCGAGATCTGCAACGACGCACGGGACAACGACGGCGACAGCTTCACGGACTGCGCTGACGACGACTGCTTCGTGTTCTGCGACACCGACGAAGACGGCTTCATCGACGAGGCTGCGGGTGGCGACGACTGCGACGACGACAACCCCGATGTCTACCCGGGAGCCCCCGAGGTGTGTGACTTCGGAGCAGACAACGACTGCAACGGGCTCGCTGACGACGACGACCCCGATGTCGCGCGCGAGTCCGCCCGCTTCACGTACATCGACCGCGACGACGATGGCTGGGGTGATGAGCTCACCGGCGCCCTCCGCTGTCCTCGGGATGGCCTGACGGAGCAGTCCGGTGACTGTGACGACACCGATGGCGACCGCTACCCCTCCAACACCGAGGTGTGCGACGACGGCGTGGACAACGACTGCGACGACCTCGCCGACAATGCCGACCCCAGCCTCGACCTGTCGACTCAGAGCACCTTCTGGCGTGACGCCGACGGAGATGGCTTCGGCGACCCTGCCGACTCGGTACAGCGCTGCTCGCAGCCGGAGGGCTACATCGACAACTCCGACGACTGCAACGACCGTGACCCCGCAGTGGGTGGCCCCCCCTGCTGACGGACGCCCCGTCCGATCCCTGTGGCGATCCGGACTCTCCACACTTGACGGCCCGCAGCGCGCTGCGCTCGCGGGCCGGCGTGTGTGCGGGTCCAGGGACGGTGTGCGCGAGCCAGAACCCCTGATGTGAGTTCGAGGGTTGGTGTTGACTGTGCTAAGGTCTCCTCACCCTCCGGCGCATCTCCACGATGCTCCCCTCTCGCTCATCCACTCGCTCCCGAGGCCCCCATGGTGCTCTGGCTCGTCGCGTCTGCCGCGCTGGCTCAGGATCCATCCAGCAGGCTCAACAGTCAGCTCTTCCGCCCTGCCTTCGACAGCGAAGGAACCCTGTGGACGGAAGACGCGCGCGTGCGGCCCGACGGCTACGGCACCGTGCGCTCCTTCTTTCAGTACGCGAACGCGCCGTTTCGCTACCGTGACGCCAGCGGCGACGTGACGCGCGCCGTGTCCGACCTCGCCGAGCTCGATGTGCTCGGGAGCGTCAACTGGCAGCACATGCGGCTCGGAGTGCACGCTCCCCTGTATGTGTACTCGGCGAGCCCCGAGGCCTCCAACGGCGCAGGGCTCGGCGACCTGGCCCTCGATCTCAAGGGCACGATCCTCCAGCGTGAGCAGAGTGTGGTGGGGCTGGCCATGAGCGGCCGCTTGCTCCTCCCGACCGCGTCCGTCGAGTCGGCGCTCGGCGCCTCTGGCACCGGCTGGGAGCTCACGGCGATCGTCGATCGTCGTCTCGGCAACTTCCTCTTGGTCGGCAACGTCGGTACTCGTGGGGTGCCCGAGGCCACCTATGAGACCGTCGGCTGGGGCGATCAGGTCTTCGGTCGCTTCGGCACCGGCTGGCTGCTGCCCCGGAACAGCGGCGTGTCGCTCGACCTCTCGACTCAGACGAACTGGGCCAGCAAGTACCACCCGGCCGGTACGGCCGCCGAGGCCATGGCGGGCGGCTGGCTCCCCGTGACCGGCGACTTCGTGCTGCGCGGTGGCCTGTCCGCCGGACTCTCCAGGAGTCCCGGCGCACCCCTGTTCCGTGGCGTCGTCGGAGTGAGCTGGGAGCCCGACCCCTACCCCGACCGCGATCTCGATGGCCTGGTCGACCGTGAGGACCGCTGCCCCATGCAGCCCGAAGACATCGACACCTTCGACGACGGTGACGGCTGCCCGGACCGCGACGCGGCCATCCGCCTGGCCCTGTCGGGCGACGATGGCTTGGCGGTCGAGTCCGCCTACATCGAGGTCACGGGCCCACAGGATGTCACCCTGGACGGCCACACGCAGACCCGCCTGCACCCCGGCATCTACGATGTCGAGGTGGCAGCAGACGGCTACGACACCCTGCGTACCCAGTTCGTCGTGCCTGACACCGGTGAGGCCGTCGATGTCGCGCTCCAGCTGACCGCTCGCGTCGGAGGCGTGCGCGTCTGGGCTGTCGACCCGTCCGGGCGGCGTGTCCCCGCAGCCGTCTCGATCTCTGGCGACGCCGCCAGTCCCGCCGACGGTACAGCCGTCGACCTCCCGATCGGCGAGCACAGCCTCGTGATCACGGCGGAGGGCTACCTCGCGGATGCGGTCAGCCTTCACGTCGACCGAGGCGAGGTTCGTGAGTACACCGCCGTGCTCTCCCCTGCCGGTCGCGCCAGGGTCGATGTGGGCGCAGACCGCCTCCATCTGGCCGAGAAGGTCTTCTTCGACAAGAACAAGGCGACGATTCAGCCCAGCAGCTACGGCCTGCTCGACGAGGTCGCCACCGTCCTCTTGGCCCACCCCGAGATCAAGCGCATCGAGATCGGCGGTCACACCGACGACCGTGGCTCGGCGAGCCACAACCAGCGCCTGTCTGCGGACCGCGCCTCGTCCGTGAAGCAGTACCTGGAGAGCAAGGGAGTGTCCCCCAGCCGGCTCCGCAGCGTCGGATACGGCGAGAGTCAGCCCCTCACTCCAGGCTCGTCCGAGGATGTCTGGGCCAAGAACCGCCGCGTGGAGCTGCGCATCCTCGACCGCGGCTGACCTCGACATCAGGGGCTGACTGTCGATCGGCCCTCACTCTCGCTGCGAACGGACTGGCAGCACGCAACGAGCGACGTTCGAGTGGCCCTGGCCGGCACTCCACAACGTCCTCGTGCGTCCTCGCTGCGTGCTGTCGTTCGTTCCCAGCGAGAGTGGGGGCCGGCTCGCCACGCGCGGACTACGGCTCGACGAAGTCGTCCAGCCACTCGGGAGTGTCGACGGGGAGATCGATCTCACCTCGCCCACTCACCTCGATCTCGAACGACTCGAAGACGAGGCCCCACTTGGACAGGGAGTCGGCGACCCCATTCCCGTCGGCATCCTCCTTACTTGCCCCGAACCACGTGGCGAAGCCGGCCGGGTCGAGCTCGATGACGTCGATGTTCGCGTCGTAGTCGATGGACAGTGTGCGGGCGTCGTTGAGCGCATCGACGAGTGAGGGGAGGTTGTCGGTCTCGATGGTCTTCGTCTCGCCGGGTGCGAGTGTGAAGGTGATTGCGTCGCCCTCGTCGCCAACGACCAGCGCCGACTTGTTCGCCACCGACTGCCCATTGCCGACGTACAGCTTGAAGGCCAGCGGCACGCCCCAGAGCTCCTCCGTGCGGTTGCGCACTGTCATACGCAGTCGGACGTCATCGAAGGTGACCGCGCCGCGAAAGGTCCGACCGATCTGCTCGTTGACCCCCGCTCCCATCGGTGCGGGGTTGAACACGTCGAGCTGACCGATCGCATACCGCTCGAGCCACTCCCGCACCTCCGGCACCTCGTCGATGATGGCATCATCGATGGCGTTGAAGGCGGAGTTACCGAGCAGGTCGTCCAGACAGACGTCGGTGAGCCCCAGATCGATGCAGATGTCCCCCGCGACGGCGTTCAGCCCACTTCGGAACGTCAGCTCTGCGAGTGCCTCGTCCACCACGACGCCGAGCGACTCGGTCGAGAACGACGTGGGATAGATGGGGAACCCTGGTGGCAGCAGGGGAATGGGCTCTGAATCGAACGCCACACCTACCTTTCCGTTGTTCAGAGTGGGCGTGACGCCCTCACAGCTCGCACCAGCCACGACCAACCCGAGCAGGGCGAGAGTACGACCGTTCATCAGACCTCCGTGCAGGCGTCGACCCGCTTGCGACCCATTTTATTCGTCACCATGCTGTCCTGCCGCCCAACCTACACCAGCGCGTCACGCCTTCGCAGTCGGGCGCACCGGTGACTGCCGAGGTGCTGTTCGACGCTTGGAGACCCTCTAGCGTCAGTATCCAGCAAACCGGGTGGACGATCGCGCCCGGACGACGAACGCTCTACCCGTGGAGTGCCGATGTTCTGCTGCCTGCTGCTTGCTCTCGCCACGACGCCCGCCGATGCTCGGCCGCGCACCAGCGAGCCCACCATCTCGACCGAGGCCGACGCGCCACCTCCGAGTGCCGATCTCACCGAGGTGGTCGAGGCCGCAGAGCTCGGCAACCGCGGAGATCGCAAGGGAGCGATCAAGCTCCTCGACGGCGTCCTCGCTCGCAGACCCGACCACGCCGAGGCTCGCCTCTTGCGAGGTCTCCAGCACTACCTGCTCGGCCACTCGGAAGAAGCCATCGTCGATCTGAGCGAGGCCCTCCCCGGCGGGCGCTACGAGGAGTCCCTCGCAGAGACCAACTTCGACGAGGTGACCAACGCCACCTACGTGCTCGATCTGGGCGGGACACGCGCGACCGGGGCTGCCATGCTCGTGGCACTTCACGTCCGGGCGAAGGACCTCGACGAGGCCACGGAGGTGCTCGACTACGCCCTCGATCGGCACGGAGAGACGGCATCGCTCCTCGCCGCAGACGCCTACCTCCGGCACGCGCGTGGCGACGACAGCGCCTGGGCCCGCTTGACCGAGGCTGTGCGGGCCAGCCGCGGCGAGGGCTTCGTCCAGGCGATCGTTGCGGAGCTCTCCGCACGGGATGCCGAGGCAGTTCCCAGCGACGTCTACGCCTGGCTCGAGTCGTCCGGAGACTGGAAGACGCCCTACAACCGGGCTGTCGCGGAGCTCAAGGCAGGCAGACACGCCCAGTGCGTCGCCACCATCGCGGGCGGCCTCGGAGCGAACCCCGGCCACCAGAAGCTCCTCGAGCTCGGGTACCGCTGCGCGGCGCGCTCGGATCGAGGCCGCGCCGACACCTGGCTCGAGGGACTGGGTGGCCCTCGGAGGGCGCCAGCCGGCGATGTCCTCGCCCATGCGGACCTCTGCCGCACGGCCGGTGACGACAAGCGCGCCGAGGCCCTGATCGACGGTCTGCCTCGTCGTCTCGACGCGGGCTCAGCACGCAGGGCGAGCACCTTCCTCATCGACCTGCTGCTCACGCGAGGGGATGTCGGTCGCGCGCTGCGGGTTGCGGACGGCACAGCGCCCGACGCGGACGCACGCGTCGCGCATGCCCTGATTCAGCAGGGAGAGGTCGAGACGGCTCTCCGCCTGCTCGAGCGAGCCTGCCCCATGCTGGCAGGAGAGCCGAGTCATCAGAGCTGCATGCAGCTGCTGCAGTGGGCGCGCACCAACTGACGCCGCGCCTACCAAGGCGCCGGCAGTGCCCGTGTGATGTAGCCGCCGTCCGTCTCACAGAGTGCGGACGCCCCCCAGGCATGACGACTCGGCTGCTCGGCTGAGAAGCCGAAGACCTGTCCCTGTGGCGAGCAGGTCGCCAGCCGCCCTCCCCCGGGGAGAGCCCTCGCGCCGCCTTGGTAGTCGCAGTGGCGGTCGAGCTGCCAGACCTGGTCCACCACGACCTCGAGTCGATCAAAGTCGACGCTGAGATCGAGCACCCGTGAGGGCTCCGAGCTCACGCCGTTGTCGAACAGCGTCAGGCGGCCGTCGGCCATCCAGTTCGGGTCATGCTGCCGCTTGAACACCTCGGCATTGCCGAGCGGGTCGACCAGCTCGAAGTCTGACGGACGAGCGAGCTGCGACTCCTCGTCCCAGCCGGCGAGCCACCACTGCAGCGCGCCGAAGTCCGGCTTGGAGGGATCGGCCGCGAGCTGGAACACCGCGCTCTGAGACCGCAGCGAGACGAGCAGCGCTCCGTCCTGCTCTGCCCGAGCGACAGTGTTGGCGTGCGACCAGTCCCGCGTGGCCTCTCCCGGTGCGATCACGTCCGAGAGCCACACCCGCGCTACCTCTCCCCCTCCATCATCGAGGAAGACGAGGCCATCGTCCGTGCGGTAGTCCGGTGGCTCCAGATCGACGTTCTGCTTCACCAGGACCGCATAGCCATCGAGCCAGTCGATCCCATCATGGTGAGCGTTGAGCCCCTCCACAGAGACGTCCTTGGCGATGACTCCCGAGGGCTCCACCTCCGTCAGTGCAGCCCGGCTGGTGACCAGCAGGTTGCCCCCCTCGGTGATGCGCAGGCCCTCCGGCTGCACGTCCACGAGCTCAGTGAGCATCGCCAGCCGCAGCGTGGTTGTGTCGAAGACCACCACCGCACCGGCACCCGCACACCGTCCCGCGAAGGCGACCAGCTCATTCACAGGCGAGCCCTCTGCCTCGAGCTGAAAGCGAGACGGTCCGACCGCCCCGGTCTCGAGCTCGCCCGTGAGGGTGACACCGAGGGCGTCCGAGGAGCGCAGCGTCCAGGTCCACGCCGTCTGCTCGGTGAGCAGGGGCACATCGAACTCGTGGCGCTGTGACACCTCACGCTCGAGCTGTCTCGGGCGCTCGAGGTGCGGGGCCGTCCACTCGACACTCAGCGGAACCGGACGATCGGCCTCCACCGTGCAGCGGGCGACCGTCGGTGCGCTGGTCAGGGAGCACGACCCCACGAGAGCGGCCGGAGCAACTGGTGAGGAGTCGGTCGACGTCGTCGTGTCCGACCCGACGATCTTCGCAGTCCCCGTGTCGGCGTCCCCAGGGTCGTTGGGCACACAGGCGAGCGCGACGAGCAGCGGAGCGACGCGGAGCATGTCGGCGTATAGCACGCCGCTCACGGCTTCATGGCGGCTGCGGGGCTACCCCGGTCCAAGCTTGGTATAGTCGCGCACGCTCAATCGAGGATCCTGTGCTTCCCCTCATAGTGCTCGCTCTGTCCGGCTGTGGCCTCTTCAAGGCTGTCGAAGACTTCAAGACGACGATCGGCAACCTGACCAATCCGGTCGTCGTTCAGGGTGTGATCCTCGAGCTCTCCATGCCCGAGGATGCGCTGCTCCAGGCAGCGGTCTTGGACGCTGGCCTGCAGCCCGGACTCACGGCGACCCTCTTCGTCGCCGACGCGAGCAACGCCAGCGAGCTCGATCAAGCGGTCGCCGGCGCCTCGGTGACGCTGCAGGGTGTCGCCGCCGCGGAGGGTGACCCGGGTGTCTTCAGCATCTGGCCTACCGATGGCCTGGTCTACCGCGCCGGCGAGACCTGGCGAGTCGGCATCACGACCCCCGATGGCCAGAGCGAGGGCAGCCTCAGCGTGGAGCTGCCGAGTCCCGCACCGGTGCTGATCCCTGAAGAGCACCCCCCGGGCGAGCCCATGCAGCTCGACCTCACAGGGCTCGGCTTCGACTCGGTGCTGGCGTACGTCTTCGATTCCACGGGCGAGATCACCTGGACGAACCAACCCGACACCGCACTGGAGGTCTTCGACCTGACCCAGTCTGTCGATGGTGTACAGAGCTTCGAGATCCCCGGCGCAGCGTTTCCCGACGAGTCGATCTACGCCGTTGCCGTCGCCGGCATGGTCCACAGTCGCACCGACGACCTCGAGGGGGTGAACACCTTCCTCTCGAACCTCATGGCCGGTCAGCTGAACATGTACCCCGTGTTCACGAGTCCCGGTCTCACGGCCGTCGGCCAGATCCTCGACATTCCTGAGCCCGAAGACCCCCGACTGAGCACCGCTCTGCAGCGCGCCGACCTGTCACCCGGGACAGCCGCGACGGTGTTCCTCGCGGACGCTCTCGCTGACGTGCCGACCCTCGAAGAAGCGGCCATGCCCGGCGGAACCGTCACACTGCTCACCGAGGAAGCGATCGACCTGCTCGACGAGGGCGACGGCTACTACACGCTCTCACCGGAGGTCGGCGTCACCTGGGAGACGGGAGCGACCTGGACCATCGATGTGGCGAACGGACCGGCCAGTGGAGCGCTGCAGGCGGTTCTGCCCGACGCACCCGAGCTCCTGGTGCCCGAGCAGCACCGCGCCAACACCGAGCTCGTCGTAGACCTGACCGGACAGCTCTTCCAGTCGGCCGTGCTGTTCGTGGTCGACGCCGACGGGGAGATCGTGTTCTCGAACGAGCCCGAGACCATCGACGAGCTCGCCGACATCATCGCCCAGCCGCTCCCGCTCGGTCCGGTGGCGATCCCTGCGAAGACGTTCCCTCGCCCAGGCCTCTACGGCGTGGCCCTCGCCGCATACGAGCACGCCCCCACAGATGGATTCACGGGACTGAACCCCGAGCTCTCGGCCCTGCTCTCGGGGCGGATGGTCGTGGCCCCGCTCCCCGTCGTGCCCTGAGTCTCACTCCGCGGTGAACACGACGCGGCGGTTGCGCGCGCGGCCCGCGAGGGTGTCGTTCGAGGCCACCGGCGTCCCCTCACCCAGCCCGACGGCTGCGAGACGGCCGGCCTCCACGCCATGCTCGATCAGCCAAGCCCGCACGGCGGCGGCCCGTGCCTCGGAGAGGGCCTGGTTCGATGACTCGGGCCCCACGGCATCCGTGTGCCCCTCGATCCGGAGGGTCTTGTCTGCGTTGTCACCGAGCCACTCCGTCACCGCCGAGAGAACGGCATGCGACTCTGGCGTCAGCAGCGCGGAGCCGATCTCGAAGCGCACCCCGTAGCTGGTCACGGTGCCGGTCTCGTCCAGCGCCTCCCGCACGGTCGGTGCAGCGCCACGGACGGCGATCAGTGCACTCTGCACCGCAGCCTCTACAGCGATGATCGCCGGAAACGTGTCGTGGTCCAAGACGGTCGTGACGCCGCCCCGCTTGTCGGACAGCGCGAGCGCGGGCAACACCACGGTGGCATCGTCGATCGTCACCTCGAAGGGCACCCGGCTCACACTCATGATCTCCCGCGGCGGCCCACCACCGACCGCGAACGTCTGCGGCTCACCTGCCCGGGCCTTGTCGAGGATCGTGCGAGAGACGACCAGAGACGTGCTGCTGAACCGCGCCTTCTTGCCCTCGCGGTACTGGTTGTCGACGAGCGTGGCGGACTGGAGCCAGCGGGGCTCGACCCTGCGACGCCCCGCTTCGTCCTTCGGGGGGCCCATGCGCCAGGTGTACTCGAGGCCACCCTCTAGGGTCTCGAGCGTGATCACGAACTCGTAGTCGTTGCCCTGGCCATCTCCCTTCTCGACCGCCCAGGTGAGCACGGCCCCCTCGGCGAGCATACGCTCGGGCACCTCGCCTGGTGCCGGCACCTCGACCGCCGGTACCTCATCGACCGCTGGCAGCTCCTCCGTGGCGGGCGCCGGCGATGCTTCACCGGCGGGCACCTCCGGGGACCCTGCGAGCGCGAGTCCCGTGACGATGAACAGGAACAACGGCCACCTCCAGCGCGCGCAGCCCCTCGGCCACGCCCAGGCTTTCCCTATCATCCCGGCTCACCAGCCTGGGCACTCCGCGACAGACCCGCTATCCGCCGTGCATGCAGTCACTGCTCGCGATCACTCCCGCCGCTCTGGCCGAGGCGATGGACGGCTCACCCGCCGAGGCACGGCGGGTGCTCGCTCACATCCGCTCCTACGGCAATGCCTCCCTCGAGGGCATGAAGCGGCCGATTCGCGTTGCGGTGCGAGAGCGGCTCGAGGAGCGCTTCCACTGGCGTCGTCCACGCGTGGTCGAGCGAGTCCCCGACCCTTCCGACGGCAGCATCCGCTACCTCCTGCGCTTCGAAGACGCCTCGGTCGCCGAGGCCGTCGCCATCCCCCTGCACAAGGACGGTGCCTGGACCGTGTGCCTCTCGTCGCAGGTCGGCTGCGCCATGCGCTGCGACTTCTGCGCCACGGGACGGCTCGGCCTGCAGCGAAACCTGACCGCCCACGAGATCGTCGGCTGCTGGCTCACGGTGCGGGACGAGGTCCCTGGCCGCGTGAGTGGTGCAGTCTTCATGGGCCAGGGCGAGCCGTTCCACAACTACGACGAGGTGATCGCCGCTGCCGCCGCCCTCTCGCATCCCTGCGGCGGACGCATCGCGGCCAAGGCCATCACCATCAGCACGGTCGGACTCGTGCCCAAGATCCGTCGCTTCGCCGACGAGGGACACCCCTACCGACTGATCGTCTCGCTGACCTCCGCGCTCCAGGAGCGACGCGCCCGCCTGGTTCCCGTCGCCGCCAAGTGGGACGTGCAGGAGGTCGCAGAGGCCCTCCGGCACTACCACGCCGCCTGCGGTCGGCGACTGACCGTGGCCTGGGTGCTGATGGGAGGCGTCAACCACGACGCAGAGGAGATCGAGGCCCTCCGGACTCTCCTCGCAGACATCCCCTGGCAGCTCAACGTGATCGACATCAACGACGCGCGCGAGGGCGGCTATCGACGGGTGACACCGGCCGAGGACGATGCCTTCTTCGACGGCCTGCGCACCCTCGGGGTGCCCTTCATCCGACGCTTCTCGGTTGGCGCCGAGCAGCACTCGGCCTGCGGGATGCTCGCAGCGCGGAGCCAGCAGGCCTGAGGCGCCCATGCGACGCACCGCCGAGCGCAGCACCCGCGGTCGCACCCGCTCGGGACGACTGCAGCACCTCGATCTGTGGGTAGAGCGGCAGCTACGCCCCACGGGGCTCGTCTTCGACGTGGGCGTCGGCTGGCACCCCTTCACGACCGTCGAGCTCGCCGAGGCGCTGCCCGCTTGTCGGGTCGTCGGTGTGGAGATCGATGCCGAGCGTGTCGAGGCTGCACGAGCGGCCGAGCCCACGCTGGAGATTCGCCAGGGTGGCTTCGATCTACCGCTCCATCCCGGTGAGCGCCCCACACTCGTCCGCGCGATGAACCTGCTCCGACAGTACCACCCAGACCGCGCAGCGACGGCCCTCGACAGCCTCGCGCGACCGCTCGCCGTCGGCGGCTGGCTCGTGGACGGACGCACCGACGCAACCGGCGAGCGCATGGTGGCACGCCTCCACGTCCGCACCGCCACGGGACGGCAAGCCGTCGCCCTGCTGTGCCACACCACCTTCGTCGGGGGCTTCGGGACGCGAATGTTCCAGCACCTGCTCCCCAAAGACTTGGGTGGCCCGCACCATCCGATCCCTCGCATTGCAGGCCTGCTCCGCGACTGGGAAGTGGCTGTGCGCGATGCGCGCTCCGCGGGTCATCGCGAGCCTCCTGCGACCTTCCGGGAGGCAGCCCGTCGCCTCGACGGTGTCGTCCACGATCCCGCAGGCTGGAGCGCCGGCTACCTCGCCTTCTGGTCCCTGGGCGTCCACCGCTCGATCGCGCCGAAGTAGTCGCCGGGCGTCAGCGGGTGGTGCTCGAAGATCTCACTCCGCCAGGCGGTCCATGCGTCGGTCTGCCACAGCGGCAAGAGGGCGCGCGTGTCGGCGAGTACCGCATGCAGCTCGCGTCGCGTCGCGTCGCGGTCGACCGCGCGTCGAACGTCGTCGAGTGCTCGATCCACCGCGGGATGCCCACTCCCGAACGGCTGGAACACGCCGCGGTCGTCGCGGCGGCTGTGCAGCCACGCGTCGGGGTCCTGGTCGGTGTCGAACGTGAGCAGGAGGGCATCGATCTCACTCGCACGCTCGCCCGACAGCACCTCCGTGAACCAGACCTCGGGCGTGAAGGCGACCACCTCGACCTCCATGCCGACCCTCACCAGCTGCCGGACGACGGCGTCCGCCAGAGAGGGTCCGTGGTCGAGTCCTGGGGCCACGCCAAGGCGCAGCGTCACTCCCTCTCCGACACGCTGTCGGGCAGCTGACGGATCTGGAGGCGTCGGCAGCACCCCACGGTTGTAGGACGGCGCAGTGTAGGGTCCCGGACCCGTGAGCAGGGTCAGGGGTTGGTCGTCTCGTCCAGGGTCTACGCCGCCGACCTCGTCGCGCAGAGCCTCCCGGTCCAGCGCCTGGTCCACGGCGAGCCTGAGGGACGGCTCCGCCAGCGGCCCGTCCGATGTGTCGACGAGTATCCCCGTCCATCGGCGGCGGTCGTACCATCTCAGTGCGTACTCGGACTCACCCGAGAGCTCTGCGCGATCGGCGGGGCCGAGCTCGACGACGGCCTGAGCCCCTCCGGCTCGCAGCGCACCGAGCCGCGCCGCCGCCAGCGGCGCCCAGGCACGCTCGAGCACCGGGACGGGCGCTGGACGATGCGCCGCTCGGGCGTCTTCCAGCCACCATCCATAGTCACGCCGCACGGCCCGATACGGTCCCGTTCCCA
>PKDJ01000051.1 GCA_002862545.1 Pseudomonadota bacterium | reverse complement strand
GGACCTGGCCCCGCCGGGGCTCGGCGGGAGTGGCTGCACGACCGCTCCCTCACCATGGGCTCCCGCCTTTCTCCTCATCGGAGGACTCGTCGCGCTGCGGCGACGCCGCACGGCAGCCATCGTTCTGGCCCTGCTCGTCGCCCTTCCGGCAGTCGCGCAGGAGCGCGGGCGGCTCAACGCCGTGCCGACCGTGGAGCTGCTCGGCGGAGTCGCCGGCTGGACGACACCTCGAATCCGCGTCGATGGAGCGCCTCGCGCCGGGCCATGGCCCTCGAATCCCGTGCTCACCGCCGATGCGATCTGGTCGATACGGCGCTGGCGGGCGGGTACACTCGGCCTTCGCGTGGGCGGCTCCGCCTTCGCGGGACGAGCGGCCCCCGGCATGCCCGAGGCGCCCGTGCGCTTCGGCCTCTGGGAGCCCGTGGTCGGACTCACCATGCGTCACGGCAGCTTCAGCAGCCGGCAGGTGCAGCCCTTCGCGCGCTGGGGAGCCGGCCTGCAGGCCAGCATCCTCGACAGCTCGGCGTGGACACCCCACGGCCTCGTCTCGTTCTGCGCCCACGCGGGCGCAGGTGCCTGGGTGGGTCGCGATGCCCGACGCCTAGCCCTCGAGACCCGAATCAGCGCGGTCCCGCGGACCGACGCCTACAAGGTTACTTTTCACCCCTCCACCCGTATTCCCGGCTGGCTGTTCCTCCCCGGATCGGTCACGGTGTCGCTCCACGCTGGGGTTGCCTTCCCCTAGCCCAGCCCCCTTCCGAAAGGAGACATCCCATGCGCCTGCTCACCGCGACCCTCTCTGCCCTCCTGTTGCTCGGCTGTGCCGGGGAGGAGGAGCCCGAGCCCGTCTGCGCTGACGTCTGCAGCGAGGCCTTCACTGTCGTCGCGGTGAGTGGCAGCTCAGCACCGTTCAGCTTCGCCGACCTCACGGTCACCTTCGATGGCGAGGAGTTCTCCTTCACCTGCAACAGCGGCAGGGTGAAGAACCTGACCGACACGCCCTACGAGGTCTCCTGCGACGACGAGAGCTTCACCGTCGAGGGTGCTGCCCCGGCGACCGTCAAGGTCGACCTGAACGGCCTTTACGGCGACACGCTGTCGCCCGCATACCAGTCGGCCCATCCCAGCCCCGAATGCGTCGACTCTTGCCTGCAGGCTGAGGTCGAGTGGGAGCTTCCAGTTTGATTCTGGCCGGACTCCTCCTGGCAGCCTGCGGGCCGCCCCAGGACAGCGAACCCTGGGCGCCCCACCCGCAGCTGCCACAGCCCGCCAGCAGTGTCCGCCCACCGCCGCTGATGACGCTCGGCGTCAGCGCCGTGGTCCCCGGAGGACGCCTGCGGCTGTGGGTCGATGGAGCCAGTCCGGACGACACCGTGTGGTTTGCACGGGGCGGTGGACTGGGTCCCGGAGGCTGCCCAGCCGTGCTGGCCGGCCTCTGCATGGACATCACGCCCGGCATCTCCATCGGCTCCGCCGTGGTCGATGCCACCGGACACGCGGAGCTGCTGCTCGACATTCCGGATGGCGTGGCCGTAGGCCGGGAGGTCGGCTTTCAAGCCTTCGCGTTCGAAGCCGCCGAGCCCTACGCCAGCGAGCCCATCGTCACGCAGACGACCTCACGCGGCAACGTCCTCATCGTCATGGGTGACGACCTCGGAGTCGACAAGCTGGGGCGCTACGGGGTGGCGGTCGAGGGCGTTCCCTCGACCCCGAACCTCGATCGCCTGATGGACGAGGGCGTCACCTTCAGCCGCGCCTACACCAGCCCGAGCTGCTCCCCCACGAGAGCCATCCTCAACACGGGCCGGCAGCCCTACCAGCATGGCGTCGGCTTCGCCCTCACGATTGGCGGCGACTACGCGCTGCCCTACGAGGAGACCACCCTTCCCGAGGCCCTCGACGCGGCAACAGACGAGGCCTACGGTCACGCATGGATCGGCAAGTGGCACCTCGGCAACGAGAGTGTCGAGTACTTCGACCACCCCAACCTCCACGGCTGGGACACCTTCGCCGGACTGCTCCACGGGCTGAAGGACACCCACTCCGCCGATGGCCTGTCGATGACCTACTACGACTGGGAGCGCGTAGTGAATGGGGTGCCAGCGCGCACCGAGACCTACATGACGACCCAGATGGTCGACGACGCGATCGCCCTCATGGACGACCTGCCCGAGCCCTGGGTCATCGTCGTGGCGACCTTTGCGCCACACGCGCCGTACCACTGGCCACCCGATGAGCTGTGGAGCGGCGAGGAGCGTGGCGCCGACCTCAACGACCGGAAGTACAACGCGGCCGTGGAGGCACTGGACACCGAGGTCGGGCGGCTGCTGGACGCCATGTCGCCCGCGCTCGAGGCGAACACGACCGTCATCTTCCTCGGCGACAACGGCACCCCCGTAGACGCTGTCGAAGACCCCTTCTACGAGGACCGCTCGAAGGAGACCGTCTACGAGGGAGGTGTTCGCGTGCCCCTGATCGTCTCGGGCCCACTGGTCGACACACCGGGTGCGAGCTGCAGTGCGCTTGTCCACAGCGCCGACATCGTGCCCACGGTGCTCGACCTCGCAGGGCAGCCGCACGACGATGCAGCACTGGAGGCACTCTACGGGCACTCCCTCGTCCCGTGGCTCCGCGACCCAGGACGCGGTGACGGGAGGCAGACGGTCTATGCCGAGATGTTCAAGGCCCCCGGTGGACCGCCGCACGACACCTACCTCCGCATGATCCGCGACCAGCGCTGGAAGCTCCATCAGGACATCACCGGCTCGGACCGCCTCTATGACATGGAGGGGCGGGACCTTGAGGGGGACGACCTCTTGGCGGATGGTGTGTTGACGGACGAGCAGGAAGCAGCCTACACCCGGCTTCTCGCAGCCATGCCGACCCTCCTGGAGTGACCGTGGGCGTCCCCTACCCCTCCTTCCCGTTTCATCGTGCGCATCCCGATGCGCTCGGCGCCCTCCTGGCGTCCTTTGGCGTCGCCCCTCCCCCCGTCGAGACTGCACGCGTCCTCGATCTCGGGTGCGCGAGCGCGGGTCACATCCTCCCGATGGCCGCGCGACTACCGCACGCCACGTTCGTCGGTGTCGACCTCGATGCCGACGAGATCGCGCGCGGCCAGGCACGCGCCGACACCCTCGAGCTGAGCAATGTCACACTGATCGCGAGCGATCTGGCCGCCCTCGGCGCCGAGCACGGTCCCTTCGACTACGTGATCGCTCACGGTCTGTATTCGTGGCTACCAGCCGATGGTCAGCACGCCCTGCTGGAGCTCCTCCGGACCCGCCTGGCTCCCACGGGCTGCGCCTACATGAGCTGGAACACTCTGCCCGGCTGGTATCGACGGGCACCGATTCGGAGCTTCGTGCAGACCTTCGTGAGGGGCGGCGACTCGACGGATCGCGTGGCCCGCGGGCGCGAGCTCCTGGAGGAGCTGGGCGGGCAGGTCCCCGACCGACTCGCAGCCTGGAACCGCATGCTCATGGAGGAGCTCGACCGCCTCGACGAGTCCCACGACGGCTTCTTCTCCGCTGAGATCACCGGCACCCACCACGAGGCCTACACCTTCAAGGACCTCGCCGCGCGGGTTCGTGCAGGTGGGCTCGAGATCCTCGCCGACGCCGAGGCCCTCAATCCTAGCCTCACCGGACCTCTACACCCCACCGTCAAGGCGGCCACCGGCATCGTGGGCACCGACCTCGACGACGTCGAGCAGTTCGTCGACATGGTCGAGGGTCGCGCCTTCCGCGCCTCGGTCCTCGTGCATGCGGGACTCGAGATCGACCGCCGCGTGCATGGTGCTCCGATGCGGGCGGTGCGCTTCGGCAGCCACCTCGCCCCTCCAGCCGACTTCACTCCCGGACGCCCAGCGACGTTCAGCAGTCCCTGGGGCGGGACGGCCCGCATCGCGGCCCCGCTCGTCCAGTGCACCCTCGACGCGCTGGCACGACGCTGGCCCGAAAAGCTGACCTTCGACGAAGTGGTCGACGCAGTCGGCGAGCTGGTGGGTCGCGAGCTCGATGAGGCGCTGCAGGAGGAGCTCGCGATGCTTCTCCGCGTCTGTGCCGGCTCCAACCTGATCGACCTCGGCCTGCGTCCGCTCGCGGCACGACGGCTCCCTGGAGACCGGCCCGAGGCCTGTCCGGTAGCCCGAGTCCATGCCGCTGAGGGCGTCAGCCGCGTAGCCAACGATGCCCACCGGGCGGTGCCCCTCGAGGATGCGGACCACGTCGTCCTGCCACTGCTCGACGGCACCCGCGATCGCAGCGCTCTCGCCGCCGCACTGTCCGAGCGCCTCGACAGCGACGACCTCGAGGATGCCAACCTGCCCACCGACCCGGCGATGGCGGTGGAGGCCGTGCTACGCCGCTACGCGAAGTGGGGGCTGCTCGTCGGCTAGTCCCGCGGCGATCAGGCCTTCGCGATGGCGATGCTCACGCCCTCGGTGTCCGCCTGAGTAGCCGTGCGCTCGCCGTCGAGCGAGCGACGCTCCACCGCGAGCGTCTCGGCACAGATCAGCTCGGCGTGTGCCTCGATGGCTGCGGAGAGCTCTGGGCTGTCGGTGCGCAGATCGAGCACGATCCGATCATCGACCTCAAGTCCGCGCGCCTTGCGCTCGGACTGGATCTTGGAGATCAGCTCCCGCGCCAGACCCTCGCGTCGCAGCTCTGGAGTCACGGCCGTGTCGAGCTGCACCGTGAGGGTCTCCGTACTGATGGTCGCCGCATCTCCGCCGCTCTCCTGAACGACGAGGATTCCCTCGGCGTCGATCGTCTCTCCCTCGAGCTCGATCGAGCCGCCATCGCGAATAGCCATGACCGTGGCGCTGTCGAGCGCCTGGATGGCCTGCGCCACCACCTTCATCCGCTTGCCGAGGCGGCGCCCGAGCACCTTGAAGTTCGGCTTGGCCTTGAGCGTCACGAGCTCGGCCGCATCGGCGACCCGACGCACCGACTTGATGTTCAGCTCGTCTCCGATCACGGAGAGCAGGTCGGTCGTCAGCCCCTCTGGCGTGGCCAGAACGAGCTCGGCAAGCGGCTGACGAACCCGCAGGCGATGCTTCTCACGCAGGTTGCGCCCGAGGGTGACCGCCTCGCGCACGACCGCCATCTGACGCTCCAGATCCTCGTCGACGACCGAGCGGTCGGCGAGCGGGAAGCGCTCGAGGTGCACGCTGTCCTCGGCCCCCCTGCGCTTGCCGGCCTCCAGACGCTGGAAGAGCACCTCGGCCATGAACGGGAGGATCGGTGCCAGCAGTCGACTGAAGATGGTGAGCACCTCGTAGAGGGTCTCGAAGGCGTGCTGCTTGTCGGCATCGTCCTCGGTGCGCCAGAACCGACGTCGAGAGCGCCGGATGTACCAGTTGGTGAGGTCATCGATGAAGCCGAGCACCGCAGGAATGACGTTGTACAGGCGGTAGGCCTCCATCTCGCGATTCACGTCGTCCACCAGCGACTGCACGACGCTGATCACCCATCGGTCGAGCAGCGCACGCTCGGCGACAGGCGTCGGCTCGCTCGGCGGCTCCCAGCCGTCGACGGAGGCGTAGGTGGCGAAGAAGCTGTATGCATTCCACAGCGGCAGCACGACCGAGCGGACGACCTCGCGGACCCCCTTCTCGGTGAACCGCATCGGCTCAGCCCGGACCACTGGGCTGTTGATGAGGTAGGCCCGCAGCGCGTCGGCCCCGTACGTGTCGACCACGATGTTGGGGTCGGGGTAGTTCTTCAGGCTCTTGCTCATCTTCTGGCCGTCTTCGGCCAGGATGAGACCGTTGACGATCACGTTCTCGAAGGCTGGACGGTCGAACAGCGCCGTGGAGAGGATCAGCAGGGTGTAGAACCAGCCACGCGTCTGGTCGAGCCCCTCGGCGATGAAGTGGGCCGGGAGGTTCTCCTCGACCAAGGTCTTGTTCTCGAAGGGGTAGTGATTCTGCGCGTAGGGCATGGAGCCCGATTCGAACCAGCAGTCGAGGACCTCGCTGATTCGGCGCATGCTGCCACCGCACTCCGGGCAGTCCCAGGTCAGATTGTCGACGTGGTGCTTGTGCAGATCGGTGACGGTGGCGCCCGACAGACGCTCCAGCTCCGCGATGCTGCCGATGCAGTGGCGATGATCGCAGTCGTCGCAGACCCAGACCGGCAGTGGGGTGCCCCAGAAGCGGTTGCGACTGATGGCCCAGTCACGGGCATCCTCCAGCCAGTTCCCGAAGCGGCGGGCTCCGACGTACTCTGGCACCCAGCGGGTCTGCTGGTTCAGCTCGACCATGCGCTCCCGAAGATCGGTGACCTTGACGAACCAGGTCGGCATCGCCTTGTAGATCAGGGGCGTTCCGGAGCGCCAGCAGAAGGGGTAGTCGTGGTCGATGGTCGCCTGCTTGACCAGTCGTCCACGCTCCTTCAGGTCGCGGATCAGGACCTTGTCGGCATCCTTGACCAGCTGGCCAGCCACCAGACCGACCTCTGCCTTGAAGCGTCCCTCGTCGTCGATCGGGTCGCGCAGTGGGATCCCCTCACGCTGGCAGATGCGCCAGTCGTCCTCGCCGAAGGCCGGTGCCTGGTGAACGATGCCGGTGCCATCCTCGTCGCCGACGTAGTCGTCCATCACGACCCGGAAGGCCCCCTCGTCGGCGGCATCCGTGAAGAAGGGGAACAGCGGCTCGTAGTGCAGTCCGACCAGCTCGCGGCCGGGAACGGTCTTCACTACGTCCCAGCCCTCGCCGAGGGTGGCCTCCACCAGCTTCGCCGCGAGGATGTAGACCGGCCCCTCGCCCTCCTTCTGCACGAAGGCGTACTCGATGTCGGGGCCGACACACGTGGCCATGTTGGCCGGGAGCGTCCAGGGCGTGGTCGTCCAGGCGAGCAGGTGGTGGCCGGGAAGCTCACGGACGGCGAACGCGACCGTGATGGCTGGGTCCTGGACCTTTCGGTAGTCCATGTTGGCTTCGAAGTTCGACAGCGGCGTGCCCAGTCGCCAGCTGAAGGGCATCACCTTGTAGCCCTGGTAGATCAGGCCCTTCTCCCAGAGCTGCGCGAAGACCCACCAGACACTCTCCATGAAGGTGGGATCGAGCGTCTTGTAGTCGTTGTCGAAGTCGACCCAGCGCCCGAGCCGGGTGACCGTCTTGCGCCACAGGTCGGTGTAGCGCAGCACGATGGAGCGACAGGCCTCGTTGTAGTTGGCGATGCCGAACTCGTGGACCGCTCCCGGGCCCTGCAGACCGAGCTGCTTCTCGATCTCCATCTCGACCGGGAGCCCGTGGGTGTCCCAGCCGAAGCGGCGCTCCACTTTGTAGCCCCGCATCGTCCAGTACCGCGGAACGATGTCCTTGAGGGTCCCCGCCAAGAGATGGCCATAGTGAGGCGTACCCGTCGCGAACGGCGGTCCGTCGTAGAACACGAAGTCCTTGTCGCCACGAATGGAGCGGGCGAACACGTCGCGCTCCTCCCACAGCTTCAGGATCTCCTGCTCAAGCTCGGGGAAGCTTGGATCGGACTGGGGCTTGTCGAACATGGGGTCCTCGTGGTGTGGGCACGGCCGAGTCCGGCCTAACCGACCTCCCTCCCAAGCGGACACAGATGGTCGACGACAGGGGAGCGATGCACGTCTCCAGCGGCTCGCTGCAACTGAGAAACCACTTGCTGACGGACCCGTCAGTCAGCGTTAGGCTGCGGCGATGCTGATGATCCTCGCCCTGTTCGCGTGCAAGGTCGTCGATGCTCCCGCCGATCTGGAGGAGCTCGCGACCTTCACCTTCGCCAACTTCGACGATCCCGCTGCACTCGAGGCAGCTGTCGACAGCTTTCCACTGCTGGTCGACGACAACTTGGAGGCCCTCGAGAAGGGCTACCGGGTCGACGACCTGTCTGCCGATCACCTCGAGTCCGCAGGCATCTCCGAGGCCGAGATCGCCGGTGTGATCGGCGCCATGGGCACCGTGACCTACGCCAGTCGCCTGCAAGACGTGCTGGACATCTGCACGGCGCGAAACAAGGCGACCCTGTACGACAACGTCCTCGACTACGACGTGCTGTCCTCGACCGACCGCAGGTGCTTCCTCGGGGAGTCCTGCGAGCAGTACGACGAATCGGTGGACGAGACGACCAAGATCACACTCCTCGGGGAGGCATCACGAACCTTCGACGCGACGTACCGCTGGGTCGAGGACTCATACGGCAACTCGCTCGTAGTGGCTCGCACGCTGTCGCCGGAGCCCGTGTCCTTCAGCACGAAGATCGCCAAGGTGCATCAGCAGTATGCACTGGTGCTGCTCTACGACGACGGCAAGCGCACGCGCCGGGTCGAGACGTTCTGGGTCGATGCGGAGCTGGTCGGCCTGGATGTCCCCGACTCCTTCGCTGTCGACAACGCCATCAACTCCATGGCGGCACAGGCAGAGCGCGTCGACGAGCAGATCTCAGGTGGCTGACCTCGAGGCCTACGCCGCAGCCCACCGTCGGGTGCAGAGGGTGGTCATCGAGACCGTCCAGCAGGTCTTGGGGCTCCCTGAGCCGCCGCGGCGCACGGAGCTGTTTGGGCGCCTCGGCATGGACAGCCTCCTCGCAGTCGAGCTGCGCGACCGCCTCTGTGCCGCCCTCGAGCTCTCTCTTCCGGCAACGATCGCCATGGACCATCCCACCGTCCGGCGCCTGACCAATGCCATCGCGGAGCGCTCGGTCGCCACGGCTGCCGCCGATCTCGACGCGGAGCTCGATGCCGTCTTGGGCACCGAGCACGAATCCAGGTAGTCTGCTCTGGGGGCGACATGCAGAGGCGCAGCTGGCTCATCGTCGCCGTGATCACGGCCATCACCGCAGGAGGCCTCCTGTGGGCTCGCAGCGGTACACGGCCGCTCCCGCCCGAGCGGCTGGAGCGCAAGCTCGCCTCGCAGTCCTGCCGTCGCATCGCCGAGTGCGAGCCGACTCGCTGGGACGAGACCTACCGCCGCAGCTTCGACCTCTGCATCGAGGGCGTCCAGCAGGAGATCCGCCCCCTCCTGCACGCCTGCTCCGAGGGAAGGTCCTGCATCCGCGCAGTGCGGGAGGCTCCGTGCGGGGCTCCCTGGTCAGCCGAGCGCATCGCGACACTCTGCCCCGAGCTCGACTGCGAGTGAGGAGCGCTGGCGGCGCTCACCTCTGGCCGCTCTGGCAGGTCGGGCACCAGTAGGAGATCCGGGCCCATGGCCCGAGTCGAGCCATGGCGACCGTCGCTCCACAGGACAGGCAGGGCTCGCCACGCCGTCCATAGACGAAGGTGCGCGGGACTCGACGACCCGTGGTGTTGCGGACGCTCTGCCCCACCGCTGCCCGCATGCGCGTGACGGCATCGTCGAGCAGTGCGCCGAGCGCAGTCGGGCCCACCTCTCCCACCGGGATCTCCAGGGGCAGGCGATGAAGAAAACAGAGCTCGCAGCACCACTCGTTGCCGATCCCTGCGGCGATGCTCTGATCGAGCAGCACCTCTCGCAGGGGGCGCCCTGGGTCGTGCAGCGCTCTCGTCAGCGCCTCCGACCGGTCGAAGTCGCCCAGCAGATCAGGACCGAGGGAAGCCAGCCGAGGGCTTCGCGACAGAGCCTTGTCGCGGATGCGCTCCAGCTCCTTGGCGAAGAAGCAGACCAGGACGTCATCCGCTGTTGCGAGCACCAGCCCCATGTCGCCCTGCGAGCGGCGCCAGCGCTCCCCTGGGGCGTAGCGATGCCACGTTCCCTTGAGCCCGAGATGGATCCGCAGCCACGTCGCGTCGTCGAAGGGGACGAGGAGGTGCTTGCCGTGCGTCCGGAGGCGTCCGACCTCGCGCCCCGTGAGCCCCCGCACGACGCGCGGCCAGCGGCTCTGCGCGTCGACCAGGCGGCGCCCCTCGAGACGTGGTCCGAGGCGCTGCGCCAGCGTGCGGATGGTGTCACCTTCGGGCATGAGGATGACTGCCTCTCTGAGCGCCTCGTGTCCACCGAGACGACGTACCCAACCTCTCTCACCGGGCCGTAGTCCCACGCGACGCTCATCGCCGGCGCAGGCGTCAGCGCACGGCGCCCTCGTCAGGGCGTGTAGCTGCCGAGCGCATCCGTGTGCTCGGGCACGAAGATGCCCGTCGGAGTGGCGACGAGAGACACCAGATCGACCGTGAAGAGCTGCCAGGTCGAGTCATGGGTGTACAGCTGGCCATCGTGGAACGTGCAGCCATGGCCCTGCCAGCTCCCGAGGCCACTCACGTCGCCAAGCTTCACGTCGGTGCCGTCCGTCGAGGTCAGGAACAGCTCCGCACGGTCGAGGCGGTACAGCTCGCCCGCCGCGTTCGTCGCCATGCAGTGCCCTCCGGTGCTGTTGCTGATCCCGGTCGAGGTCCACACACCGGTGGCCGGGTCGACGGTGCCCAGGATGTCGCCGCTCTCGCTCCAGGCCAAGAGCTCGCCGCGCCACCACGAAAAGCCGGACATCGACCCGAGATCACTGGAGACCGACTCGAGCCGCAGAGCCGCCGTGGTTGTGTCGACCGTGTAGTAGTCGGGGTAGTCGCGTCCCTCGGCCTGGACGGCCCACATGGCACCATCTGGCCCCACCGAGAGCCCCGTCAGGCCGGTGCCGAGATCGCCCACGTCAGTCACGGCACCCGAGTCGAGGTCGATGCCGTAGAGGTGCCATGGTCCGAGGAAGGAGCGCCCGGCCCGGCCCTGGGCAGCGAAGATGACGTTGCCGACCGGTGGGGAGACGCCGAAGGCATCGCTGCTCGACGCCTCGCACGTCGCCAGGTCGACGAAGGCAAAGGTGCTCTCGCAGGCCGCCCCCCGCAGGGTGGGGCGAAGCGTCAGGGCGCCGTCGCCGTCCGAATCTCGGAACGGACCAAACCACCGCAGCGGACCCGAGAGCCCGCTGTCGATGTCGGCGCAGGGCCCCCCGGGGACCCGCGCAGCCCCCTCACCGGAGCCCGCCAGGAGCACGAGGCTGCCGCCCGGCGTGGTGCCGTCCATCGTGATCTCGACCACGCCTGGGCAGCTTCCGCCGAGGGTGAGCGTCTGGGCGCTCGCGAGGCCCGGTGTCAGGAACAGGGAGAGGACCAGTGTACGCACGTCAGCCTCCGTCGCTGCGAAGCAGCCTATCCAGAGCGCAGGAGTAGCGCGCCCTCAGAGGGGCAGCTCCAGCTCTTGGTAGCCCTCTACGAAGCCACTCTTCATGAACACGCTCGCCGCCGGATGCTCCGTCGCGACGATCCCGTCGATCGTACGCACCCGCAGCCGCCGCCCCGAGGGCGCCTTGAGCCAGGCCGAGACGGCCCGACCGAGAATCACGTCGTCCCGCGCCACGGGAAAGGTGAGCACGGCCCGTCCCCCCTTGCCCACATAGAGGACGGGCGCTCCGCCCACGCTGACGACACGCGCACCGACGACGCGCCGAGGCTTGCCGCGGGCGCTGGTCTCGGGCCAGCTCAGCAGGCTGCCCCACGGCTGTGCAGGGTCCACAGCCGCCAGTACCCGCACCTCCTCCTCCAGCTCAACGCGCCGCGCATCGCGCAGCCGATCGATGGTCCCACCGAGGGCGAACTGGGCACCGGTGAGGCCCTCCACGAAGTGCCCTCGCCGCGCGCGACCTGACTCTTCCATCGAGCGAAGGACGGGGTAGACCGCCGAGTAGCCACCGGAGAGCCCATCGGCCTTCGCAGCCTCCCGACTGGCCACGCCGTAGCGCTCCATGAGCATGCGGGCGCGAGCAAGCGCCCGCTCCGTCTCCTCGGGCGGCTCTCCCACGAGCTGGCGCACAGCTGACCAGCGCCCTCCGGCAGACCAGACGCTCCTCCTGGCGCGCTTGCTCAAGCGGCGGCGCGACTTGAGGGCACGGAGCGGCTGGAAGGTGTCGTTCGTGATGAGCCCCGCCCAGGCGAGGTCCCACAGACAGCGCTCGACGTCCTCCAAGGGAGCGTTGTCCGCCGCCCGCTGCAGCTCGACGAGGAAGCTGGCGCCGCGCCCCTCCAAGTGCTGCAGCAGGGCACGACGCACGACCACGTCCGGGTCGTCGTCGTCGTCGAGCAGCCCGTCAGGAGGCTCCGGTGGGTCGACCAGCATCGGCACGCGCTCCCTCCGGTACAGCGCCACGCGACCGTCCTTGGGTCCCAGCGCGCCCCGTCCGATCCAGACGACGGCTCCCATGGCCCCCAGCTCGTCGAGCAGCCGTGGCTGCCAACCCGAGACGCGTGCAGGGAGGATCTCGGCATCGAGTGCGGACCAGGGCAGCGGCAGCCCCTCGAGCTGATCGATCACCTCCTGGAGCCGAGGATGCCCGCCCCTCGTCGCTCCGAGGCCGTGCCACGCGGGCAGGAAGCGGGCATAGACCTGCGCCTCGACCGGTGCAATCTCGTTGCGCAGCGCCGCCAGCGAGCGGCGCTTCAGCCTTCGCAAGACGTCGGGTGCGCACCACTCGTCTGCGTGGCCTCCCGGCCGGATGGCGCCCGAGAGCAGCTTGTCCTGAGCCTGAAGAGCCCGCAGCACCGCCGAGACGGCCCCCACCGGGAGGCCAAAGCGCTGCGCGGGACGCTCGGCACGGAAGGGCCCGTGGGTGCGGGCGTAGCGGAGCAGCAGCGACTCGAGAGCCCCCTCCACGGGCGCGGTGAACACCGCCGGCAGGCCAGGCGGCAGGACGACGCCGAGCGCATCGCGGTAGCGCCCGGCATCCTCCACGGCGATCCAGCACTCCCTGCCGGCGATGCGCACCGGGATTGCACGCCGCTCCGTGGCCAGGGCCGAGATCCACGCGTCCGGCTCCTCGGCCGCTCGCGCTGCGAGCTCTTCCCGGGACAGGTCACCCAGCCGTCGGAGGAGGTCGTGCACGGCGTCCGCGTGATGCGCGCGCTGGTTCTCCGCGAGCCACTGCAGCTCACGCTCCACGGCCTCCACAGCATCCGGTACGAGCAGCTCGCGAAGGTGCTCCTGACCAAGCAGCTCGCGCAGCAGGCTCCGGTCCAGCGTCAGCGCCTGCGCTCGCCGCTCGGCGAGGGGCGTGTCGCCGTCGTACATGAAGCTGGCGACGAACTGGAAGACCAGACCGCGCGCGAAGGGCGAGGGTGCGGCGGTCTCGACCTCATGCACCCGCAGAGCACGTGAGCGCACGTCGCCTAGGATTTTCTTGAGCGCCGGCAGGTCGAAGACCTCCTGCAGGCAGTCCCGGTACGTCTCGAGCACGACCGGAAAGGACTCGTACCGCGTCGCTACCTTCAGGAGGTTCTGTGACCGGAGCCGCTGCTGCCACAGCGGCTGACGGCCCCGAGGGTTCCGCCGCGTCAGGAGCAGGGCTCGCCCGGCGTTCTCCCGAAAGCGGCTGCTGAAGAGCGCCGACGACCTGAGGTGCTCGACGACGAGGTCCTCGACTTCTTCGGGATCGATGAGGAAGGAGTCCGTCCCGGGCAGCTCCTCGATGTCCGCGAAGCGCACGGCGATGCCGTCGTCGGACCACAGGGTCTGCACGTCGTAGCCGCCCCGGGTCGCGAGGAGGGCCTCGATCGCCAGAGCCCAGGGCGCATGCACCTTCGCGCCGAAGGGAGACAGCAGACAGACACGCCAGTCGCCCAGCTCGTCGCGAAACATCTCGAGCACGAGCTCCCTGTCGGTGGGCACCACACCGGTGGCCTCGCGCTGCTCCACCACGTACTTCACGAGGTTTCCCGCCGCGAAGGCGTCCAGCGGAGTCCGCTCCCGGACCCAGCTCGTCGGCGAGCGCTGCGCCACCAGCTCGCGCGTGAAGGCCCCGATGGCCTGCCCGAGCTCGGCGGGTCGGCCTGGACGGTCACCATGCCAGAACGGCAGCCTCCCCGGCTCACCGGGAGCAGGACTGACCACCACCCGGTCTCTCGTGATCTCCTCGATCTTCCACGTGCTCGCACCGAGGATGATCCGGTCCCCCTTCCGGCACTCGTAGACCATCTCCTCGTCCAGCTCGCCGATTCGCGGACCCTCCGGTCCAGCGAAGACGCTGTACAGCCCCCGATCCGGAATGGTCCCGCCGTTGAGCAGGGCGATCATCCGGGCTCCCTTGCGAGTCCGCAGCTCGTCGGCAGACCGATCCCAGACCACCCTCGGCTTGAGGTCCGCAAAGTCGTCGGAGGGGTAGCGCCCACTGACCATGTCCAGGACCGCCTCGAGCGCACCGTCCGACAGCTCTCGGTAGGGGTAGGCCCGACGCACGAGCGCTCGAAGCTCGCCGACGCTCCACGGCTGCATCGCGACCATGGCGACGACCTGCTGTGCGAGGACGTCGAGGCAGTTCCTCGGTACGTGCGTCGCCTCGATGCGCCCCTCGCGCATGTGCTGTGCGACGACGGCACACTCGAGCAGATCTCCACGGTACTTTGGGAAGATCCGACCGATGCTGGTCTCGCCGACACCGTGGCCCGCGCGGCCGACCCGCTGGAGCGCCCGCGCCACCGATCCGGGTGACTCAACCAGCACCACGAGGTCGACCGTGCCCATGTCGATGCCGAGCTCGAGGCTGCTCGTCGCCACGATGCAGGGGAGCTGGCCGGCCTTGAGCTGCTCCTCCATCACCGCACGCTGGCTGTGGCTGATGGAGCCGTGGTGTGCACGAACCAGCTCCTCGCCCGCAGCCTCGTTCAGGCGCTGGGCCAGGCGCTCACACAGCAGCCGGCTGTTCGTGAACACGATGGTCGTGCGGTGTGCCCGTATGAGGGCCAGCAGACGTGGGTAGATCGTGGGCCAGATGCCCGCCGTTCGCTTGGGCGACCCATCTCCCAAGATCGGCCCGCCCCGCCCACCGACCATCTGGTAGGACCCCTCGCCGCCCGTGCCCTCGACCGCCTCCGCCGAGATCGGGTTCTCCATGTCCTCGACGGGCACCACGATCTGCAGGTCGAGGCGCGGCGGCTCCGACGTGTCGACGATGGCCACGTCGCGGTCGCCCCCGAGGAAGCGTGCGACCTCGTCGAGAGGGCGCTGGGTCGCAGACAGGCCGATTCGCTGTGGGTCGGTGGTCGTGAGTGCCGACAGTCGCTCGAGGGACAGAGCGAGGTGCACCCCTCGCTTCGAGCGCGCCATGACGTGGATCTCGTCCACGATGACCGTCTCGACGGTGCGGAGCGTCTCGCGCGCCTTGCCGCCGAGCAAGAGGTACAGCGACTCCGGGGTCGTCACGAGAATCTCGCCAGGGTCACGAATCTGACGCTGCCGATCGCGCTGCGGGGTGTCACCGGTGCGGATGTCGACCCGGATGGGCCGCAGCGCCGTACCCTGACGACTAGCCGCGTTTCCGATCCCGACGAGCGGCGCGCGCAGGTTGCGCTCGATGTCGTACACCAAGGCCTTCAGAGGCGAGATGTACAGAACACGGACCCCCTTCTCCGCATCTGTAGGGAGTCGAGCCAGCCGATCGAGACATGCGAGGAACGCCGCCAGCGTCTTCCCAGAGCCCGTCGGGGCAAGGAGGAGTGCACTGTGGCCCGCCTGGATGTGCGGCCAGCCCTCGGCCTGCACCCGGGTGGGTGCCGTGAAGGCCTCGGTGAACCACAGGCGAGTCGCATCGGTGAAGGTCTCGAGCATGCAGAGCACGTAGCCGACGTGGGCACCTCACCGAAGCCAGGATGGCGCCGTCACACACGAGTGGCCCTCTGGTTACGCTGCCGAGGCCGACCTAGAGACGCCGGCGACGCACGCCGATCGGGACCACTACGTTCTTCATGCCAGCAGACTCCGCCCACTCGCGGGCGGCCTGGTACGCGGTGCCCTTCCCCGCGAAGCGGCGCTCTCGGTACACGCCATAGCCCTCGGGCACCCGCTCTCTTGCTGGTGGTGGGAGCCATGGGTCGAGGTGCACAGAGTGTGTGACGTCGCGCGAGACCACCTCGACGGTCGCGTGGAGCAGGAGCCCCTCCCCTACGCCAGCCGGCACGGCATCCGGCAACACGACTCCTGGAAACCAGAAGGGTCCCAGCACGCCACGGGAGAGACGCTCCACCTCGGCCTCCGTGACTTCGGCGAGGACGTCGCGGAGGTCCGAGAGTCGATTCCCTGCGTGCCGCGTGAGCACGTGCTGGAGCCGCTCGTCGACTGTCGCCTGCCCCTCCTTCGAGATTCCGAGGGGGCCCGCGCCACGGCCGGGGGCCAGGACCTCGGCCCGAATCCGCTCCCAGCGTCCGTCTGCGACCAAGTGGTCGTAAGCGAGCGTCCAGCGCGTACCCTCTCCCATCCACTTGACGGCCGCCTGTAGACGCGTCGTCGGGAGCACGTCGCCCTCTGCAAACAGCGCCTGAAGGCTCACGCGCGCACGCATCCGCTCGCCCAGGTCAGGGTCCAGTCGCTCGGCACGGCGGATGCGAGCCTCGGTGGGTGCCTCGGAGCGGGAGAGCACGGCAGCCTCGGCCTCGACTCGCTCCATCCAGGGGTAGGCGGGCATGCCCGTCGCATCGACGACCTCGGCCGGCGCGAGGAGCGTGCCCGAGACAGCAGGATCCAGTGCGCGAAGGTGCCTCGAAGCGGCAGCGAGGGGAACGTGGTCCTCGTTGGGAGCGAGGGCCTCGAGGGCTACGCGCAGGGCCCGAGCGTATGGACCGGCGCGCTCCGGCGCGAGCTTCACCCCTCCCCCCCAGACAGAAACCGATCGACCTCCGCCTGGGCCGCCGTGCGCAGCTCTGCCTCGTCGGTCAGGCGACGTGCCGTGCCCTCGATCACGTCGCGAGTCTCTCCGATGAAGGCGGAATCCTGGGCGTTGGCCTTCTCGATGCGGTCGCGGAGGCTGGGAAGCACCTCGGCGAGGAAGCGCTGCGACTGATCGATGTAGTGCTCCGTCGCATCCATCGCCGCGTGCAGCTCGTCGATGGACTGCTGCAGCTCGGAGACCACGGCGGGCGCATCCGCCATCGTGCCGAGCGCGTGCACGCTGCGCCCAGCCGAGTCGACGGTGTGCGTCGCCTGGACCACGTAGGTGGACATCTGCTCATGGAGGTGAAGCACCGTGTCGCGCAGAGCCCGCGCGGGCTCTAGGTGCCGTCCACACTGCACCGCTGCGGTCTTGTGGAGCTCCAGCGCGATCATCGCCGTGCGGAGGTCGTAGGTGTGGCGGTCTCGCCGACGCTCGCGCTCGGCGTCGCTGAGGGACGGGTCTGCCTCGACCTCGGCCAGTGCAGAGTGAAGCTCGGCAATGCGCTCGCGCGCGACATGCTGATTGTGCTCGGCATCGGACAGATCACGATGCAGACGATCCAGCTCCTCCTGCATCTCGAGCGCACACAGCTGGACCTCGTCGCTGAACTGAGACGCCTCACGCAGCCGCGTGGAGACCGTCTTGTACTGCGCGAGGAGCGCCTCGGTGAACGAGCGGCGCGGTGCGGCCGTGCGCCAGACCGTGAGGCGCCGGGTGATCGATGCGATCAGGCCCGCCTGCGACTCGGCCTGCTCGTGTCTCTGGAGGGCGACCTCACGCTTCTCGAGCTCACTCACCTCTGCGACCAGCTGCTGCCCGAGGTCGGACTGCTGAGTCGCCAGCGTGTCGACCCGCGCCAGCGCGCTGGCCCGGCGGGTCTCGACCTCGTGCTTGCGGCGCTGAAGCACGGCATGGGAGACGACCTCCCCCCGGTACCGCTCGCTCACGCCCACCTCCCTCTCCGTTCTAACGTGCGCTCAGAGACCTCCGGAGTCCATGGTCGACGGACATGTCGTCATCTGTCGCGCCGGGGACCGCTCGGCCATCTGGTGTGTCTGTACAGACGAACTCCGGGAAGGGTTCGTACAGGGCGCCTGGTCTGCCGTAGTCAACTCACATCAACCCCCGTCGCGACGCCACTTCGGACCGACCGGGCGCCCTCTCCTCTCCCGGACGCCGCAGCCGTATCGTCACGACCCGTGGCATGGCCCGGCTACCAGGACAGCACCCCGTCCTCTCCGATCGTGAGGGTCGTCTCTGGGAAGTCCGCAGCGGTGAGCTCTCGGATCTGCTCGAGAGCCCGACCTGACGGGTCAGGATGCGGTACAGCGTCGCCATCGAGGGCCATCGGATGCAGCTTGCCCGCGGTGAGCACACCGTTCGCCGCGAGCTCGACCTCGAGCACGACGCTGGTGCCCGTGACCCCTCCCCCGCGACCGAACTGCTTGTACCCGACGAAGTTGCCGAGGCTGTAGGCGATCAGCCTGCCCTTGTAGACCTCCATCGCGCGCAGGACGTGCGGCCCGTGACCAAGCACGAGATCAGCACCGGCATCCACGGCGGCCCGAGCGAGCGCGCGGACATCACCGCGCTTCTCGCCCCACGCGACCTCGACCTTGCCAGGCACGTGCCGCGCTCCTCCGCCCTCGGCACCCCCATGGAAGGACAGAATCACGACGTCGGCCTCCCGGTCTGCGAGCGTGACGGCGGCGCGAACCTCGTCGAGATCGTTGACGTTGAGGCAGCAGGCGCCGGAATGTGCCGCGAGGAGCGCAACCTTCACGCCGCTGACATCGACCCGTGCCACGTCACCGTAGCGCCCCGCATGCGCGATGCCTGCAGCATCGAGGGCCGCCATGGTGGCCTCCTGGCCTGCCGCACCTGCATCGAAGGCATGGTTGTTCGCCAGCGAGGCAAGGTCGAGGCCGACCTCCTTCAGCACTCCGAGGTAGCGGGTCGGGGTGCGAAAGGCGTAGCAGCTGGTGCTGTCGGGCCGACACTTGGTCTGCGGCAGCCCGTCGGCGATCGGGCCCTCGAGGTTCAGGAACGTGAGATCGGTCGACGACAGGACCGGCGCGACATCCGACAGCAGACCGACGCCATCACTCGGGGGTAGGCGGCCGGTGTACTCGGAGCCGAGCATGGTGTCCCCTGCTGCCGAGAGCGTGAAGCGCACACCCTCGGGAGCTGTCGAGGGAGGAGCCTCCGAGGGCGTCACCGTCGCGTAGTCGGCCCTCGTGCGTGCCACGGCGCGCCAGAAGTGGAGGTCGGGTCGCTGGGGCTCGAGCGGCACGACCCTGTCCCAGGCCTCTGCGGCGGCCGCGAGGTCTTGGGTCACCCAGTGCGCCCACCCGAGCTCCCACCAGGCGTCCGCTCGGTCGGGCTCCGCCGCCGTGGCCGCCGTCAGCGACACGACGGCCTGCTCCCCCCTCCCCGCGCGCAAGTGGGCGACGCCCTCTGCAAAGGGACCGGCGAGTGCTGCAGCAGCGAGGATCAGTGTGAGCATGAGCCCGGGTAACGGCTGTGGCCGAGATATGGCGTGACCGGAGGATTCATCCATGGCCCGCAAGCCCGGCAGCCGACTCGGTCGCCTCGCCAAGCTCGGCAGCCTGACGGCAAACGTGACCTCACGCTACGTCGGGGGAGCACTCCGCAGCGCGTTCCAGGATGAAGACGCCAAGCGCAAGGCCATGGAGCGCCTCCACATCGACAACGCCCGACAGATCGTAGCGACGGTCGGCCGCATGCGGGGCGCCGCGCAGAAGCTCGGCCAGCAGCTCGCCCAAGCGGCCAGCTCCCTCGACCTGCCGCCCGAGGTCGCGCGCACCCTCTCCACACTCAACTCGGATGCCGAGCCGGTGCCCTTCGAGCACATCCGCGAGGATGTCGAGGCCGAGCTCGGCGCTCCGCTCCGCGAGCTCTTTCGGTGGTTCGACCCCGAGCCACTCGGCACCGCGAGCCTCGGGCAAGCCCACGTCGCCAAGCTCCACGATGGCACCGAGGTCGTCGTCAAGGTCCTTCATCGGGGCGTCGAGGAGGGCATGGAGGCCGATCTGCTCGCCGTGCGTGCCCTGCTCCTCTCAGGACGCTTCGTCCGCCGCGACAAGACCGAGGTCGAGGAGGCCTTCGACGAGATCAAGGAGCGCCTCGCCGAGGAGCTCGACTACCTGCAAGAAGCCGTGAACATCCAGACCTACCAGGAGCTCTTCGGCGATGATCCTCGCGTCCGAGTGCCACGACTCCACGCGAAGCTGTGCACCGAGCGCGTGCTCACGATGGATCGACTCCCCGGCAGACACATCGACGCCTGGCTCGAGGGGGGCGCCAGCCGCGAGGCCAGGCAGCGGGCGGGAGAGACCCTGGTGGACATCTACTACCAGCAGCTCTTCCGCCATCGAACGCTGCTGGCTGACCCCCACCCTGGAAACTACCTGTTCGAAGACGACGGCCGGGTCGGACTCCTCGACTTTGGGTGCGTGAAGCGCTTCGACGAGTTCTGGGTCGGTACCTACGCGAGGGCGGCGTACTCCACCAAGCTCGACGACCGACAGGCCACGCTCGAGGCAGCAGAGCAGCTTGGGGCCTGGGACGGTACCGACCCCGAGGACGGGCAGCTGATCTGGGACTTCTGCGAGATCATCGGCCAGGGCTTCCGCAAGGGCGCCTTCACCATCGGCTCGGGTCACGAGCGCCTGATGGAGGAGATGCGTCCCCTCGGCAAGCGCTTCGTGCGTCGACCCACGGTGCACATTCCACGTCACGTGCTCTTTGCGCATCGCTCCCTCGGGGGTCTGTACGCCCTTCTCCGCACGCTCGAGGTCACGCTCGACTTCGGAGCCATCCTCGAGCAGCACGCCACCTACGCCATCGCTCGGGCAGAGGGACGCCTGTGATTCTCCTCGCCCTGCTCGGCTGTGTTCCGGGACTGCCTGACGTCGACGAGCCCTGTGAGCCGTGGGACGAGCCCGGGCTCTACCAGGTCAAGGTCGAGATGCCCGATGGACCCAAGCGGCGAGCGTATGTGTGGGTGCCGACTGCCGCCGGGCCGCGAGACATGGTGGTCGCGCTCCACGGTGGAGCCAGCTCGCCGACGGACCTCGCCGATGTGTCGCAGTACATGAGGGTGGCCGAAAACGAAGGCTTCGTGGCGGTGTTGCCGCAGGGCCGCGGCGACCTCGTGAACCTGTGGAACGGCGGCTCCTGCTGCGGCTCATCGCAGGACGACCGGCGCGATGTCGACGACGTGGCCTTCCTCGAGCGCTTGGTTCGGGAGCTCTCTCCCAAGGTCTGTGGCCGCCGAGTACTCGGAACCGGATTCTCGAACGGGGGCATGCTTGCCCATCGCTGGGCGTGCGAGGGAGCGCGCGTCGACGCGGTCGTCCCGGTCAGCGGTCCCCTGGCGATTCCGGAGGCACGATGCGAGGGGCCACCGGTTCCAATACGCCACTACCACGGCACCGCCGACAGCCGGGTGCCCTACGACGGTGGCTCGGGCGACGGCTACTCGAGCACCGAGCACCGCTCCGTCGAGGAGACGATGGCGACGTGGCGACGCCGCAACCTGTGCGCCGACACGGCACCTCAGACCCGAGTCGACGGCGACACCGTGTGCCAGGCCTGGTCCTGCCAGGCTGCGACTGAGCTGTGCTCGGTAGAGGGCTGGGGGCACGCCTGGCCTGGCGGACGCAACAGCGACCGCACCAGCGCCGATGCCACACGAGACGGCTGGGAGTGGTTCCAGGGCCTCGTGCCGCCGACCACCGACGACAGCCCGCCTGTGGACTCGGGCCGCGACTAGGTCGGCCCGAGCACGCACCGCGCCGCGTCAGCGTGCCTAGGGCGCGCCCGTGTCGCCCGTGTCGCTCGTGTCGAGCAGCCCCGTGTCGTCGCAGATGAAGCCGAACACGAATGGGCAGGCATCGCAGCCATCGGCCACACCGTCTCCGTCACTGTCGGCCACGTCGTCGCCGTCCGGGCAGCGATCACAGGCATCGGGCACGGCGTCTCCGTCCCCGTCCAGTCGGTCGTCTCCGATCGGGCACACATCACAGCGGTCGGGGATGGTGTCGCCATCGATGTCGCGGGAGTCGTCGAAGAACGCGCACAGGTCGCAGCCGTCCGGGACGCCGTCCCTGTCCTCGTCGAGCTCGTCGTCTCCGAACAGACAGATGTCGCAGTCATCCGGGATGCCATCACCATCGCCGTCGACCGTGTCATCGCCGCCACGGCAGACATCACAGAGGTTGGGGACACCGTCGCCATCGTCATCACGCGAGTCGTCGCCTCCATCGCAGGCGTCACAGGCATCCGGCACGCCGTCGCCGTCGCGGTCGCGTCGGTCGTCGCCCTCGAGGCAGAGGTCACAGGCATCGGGGAAGCCATCACCGTCGCCGTCGAGGAAGTCGTCGCCCTCCGGGCAGATGTCACAGGCGTCCGGCGCGCCGTCCCCATCCGCGTCGGCGGTGTCATCGGCACCCGGGCAGACATCACAGCCATCCGGCACCCCGTCGCGATCGGAGTCGCGACGGTCGGGCGCGCCAGGGCAGGCATCGCAGAAGTCGGGCACGCCATCGCCATCGGCGTCGAGAGCGTCGTCACCACCCTCGCAGACGTCACAGCCGTCGGGCACACCATCGACATCGGCATCGAGCGTGTCGTCGAACCCGAAACAGACATCGCAGGCATTCGGTACGCCGTCACCATCGAAGTCGCGCGTGTCATCAAAGCCCTCGCACACATCACAGCCATCGGGTACGCCGTCAGCATCGGTGTCCACGTCGTCTGGGCTGCCGGGGCAGACGTCGCAGCCATCCGGCACGCCATCGGCGTCCGAGTCGGGTGCATCGTCGAAGCCAGGGCAGATGTCGCAGTCGTCGGGCACTCCGTCGAAGTCAGAGTCGATCAGGTCGTCACCGAAGGCGCAGACATCGCAGTCGTCGGGCACGGTGTCCCCATCGGTGTCGATGGTGTCGTCACCACCCGGGCAGACATCGCAGGCATCGGGCACGCCGTCCCCGTCGTCATCGAGGGCGTCGTCGCCCTCGAGACACACGTCACAGAGGTCGGGCACACCGTCGCCGTCACCATCGACGGCGTCGTCGAAGTCGGGACAGACATCACAGGCGTCGGGGACACCATCGAGGTCCGCATCGAGCAGGTCGTCGCCCTCGGGACAGACATCACACGCATCCGGCACACCATCGAGGTCCGCATCGAGGCGATCGTCGGCTCCCTCGCACTGGTCGCAGAAGTCCGGCACGCCGTCGAGGTCAGTGTCGACAGCATCGTCGAAGCCCTCGCAGAGGTCACAGCCATCCGGCACGCCGTCCGCGTCGGTGTCGACGCCGTCATCGAAGCCGTCGCACACGTCACAGGCGTCGGCAACACCATCATCATCCGAGTCGACATCGGGCCCGAAGCAGTCGTCGCAGTCGTTCGGCAGGCCATCCTCATCATCGTCGAGGCGGTCGTCGAAGCCCTCGCAGAGGTCACAGCCGTCGGCCACACCATCCAGGTCGCTGTCGACGGCATCGTCGAAGCCCTCGCACGCATCGCAGCCGTCCGGCACACCATCCGCATCGGCGTCAAGGGTGTCGTCGAAGCCCTCGCAGAGGTCACAGCCGTCTGGCACGCCGTCTAGGTCAGCGTCGTCGGCGTCGTCCGATCCCTCGCAGAGGTCGCAGAAGTCGGCCGTTCCATCGCCGTCCGTGTCGACGGCGTCGTCACCGCCCTCGCAGGCGTCGCAGAAGTCGGGAACACCGTCGAGATCCGTGTCGAGTCCGTCGTCACCGCCCTCGCAGAGGTCGCAGAAGTCGGGAACACCGTCGAGGTCAGCATCGGCGTTGTCATCGCCGCCTTCGCAGATGTCGCAGAAGTCGGGCACCCCATCGAGGTCGGCATCGAGCGCATCGTCGCCATCTGGGCAGATGTCGCAGAAGTCGGGAACACCGTCTGCATCCGTGTCGACGGCGTCGTCGCCCCCTTCGCAGATGTCGCAGCCGTCGGGCACCGCGTCGCCGTCCGTGTCGAGTCCGTCGTCGAAGCCCTCACAGATGTCGCAGCCGTCCGCCACCCCATCGGCGTCGGCATCGGCCGTGTCGTCGAAGCCCGGGCAGGCATCGCAGCCGTCCGCCACGCCATCAGCATCCGAGTCGAGCGCATCGTCGAAGCCCTCGCACTGGTCGCAGAAGTCGGGAACGCCGTCGGCGTCCGTGTCGAGCCCGTCGTCACCGCCCTCGCAGATGTCGCAGAGGTCGGGAACACCGTCGAGGTCCGCATCGGCGTTGTCATCGCCGCCCTCGCAGATGTCGCAGAGGTCGGGAACACCGTCGAGGTCCGCATCGGCGTTGTCATCGCCGCCCTCGCAGATGTCGCACCCGTCCGGCACCCCGTCTGCATCGGTGTCGACGGCGTCGTCGCTCCCTTCGCAGATGTCGCAGCCATCGGGCACCGCGTCGCCGTCCGTGTCGAGCCCGTCGTCGAAGCCCTCACAGATGTCGCAGCCATCCACGACGCCGTCGTCGTCACTGTCCACGCTGTCGTCGAAGCCCTCACAGGCATCACAGCCGTCCGCCACGCCATCAGCGTCGGTGTCGAGCGCATCGTCGAAGCCCTCGCACTGGTCGCAGAAGTCGGGAACACCATCGGCGTCGGTGTCGAGCCCGTCGTCACCGCCCTCGCAGATGTCGCAGAGGTCGGGAACACCGTCGAGGTCCGCATCGGCGTTGTCATCGCCACCGTCGCAGATGTCGCAGAGGTCGGGCACCCCATCGAGGTCGGCATCGAGCGCATCATCACCACCTGGGCAGATGTCGCACCCGTCCGGCACCCCGTCTGCATCGGTGTCGACGGCGTCGTCGCTCCCTTCGCAGATGTCGCAGCCGTCGGGCACCGCGTCGCCGTCGGTGTCGAGTCCGTCGTCGAAGCCCTCACAGATGTCGCAGCCATCGACGGCGCCGTCGTCGTCGCTGTCCACACTGTCGTCGAAGCCCTCGCAGGCATCACAGCCATCGGCGACACCATCGGCGTCGGTGTCGACCCGGTCATCGGACCCCGGGCAGGCATCGCACACGTCGGGCACTCCGTCGAGGTCGACGTCCCGGTCGTCGTCTCCGCCTGGGCAGATGTCGCAGGCATCTGCGACGCCGTCGCCGTCGCTGTCCGTGGGCTCACCGAAGCAGTCGTCGCAGCCGTTGGGGATCCCGTCGGCGTCCGAGTCGAGACGGTCGTCCTCGCCGGGGCACAGGTCACAGCGGTCCGGCGTGAGGTCGGCGTCGCTGTCGATGCGGTCATCGCCGCCCGGGCAGATGTCGCAGCCATCGGGGGTGCCGTCGCCATCGGTGTCCAGCAGGTCGTCGCCATCTGGGCAGATGTCGCAGGTGTCGATGACCGTGTCACCATCGCTGTCGACCTCGGGACCGACGCAGTCGTCACAGGCATCGGGGGTGCCGTCGCCATCCGTGTCGAGGTTGTCGTCTCCGCGGGCGCAGATGTCGCAGGCATCGGCCACGCCGTCATCGTCTCCGTCGAGCCGATCGTCGCCACCCGGACACTCGTCACAGGCATCGGCCACGCCGTCACCGTCCTCGTCCAGTGCGTCGTCACCGAGCGGGCAGACATCACATGCGTCGATCACCCCGTCGCCGTCACTGTCGACATCGTCTCCGACACAAACATCGCAGCCGTCGGGAATGCCGTCGGCGTCGAGATCGCGCGCGTCGTCGAAGCCTGGGCAGGCATCGCAGGCATCGGGGGTGTCATCACCGTCTGCGTCGACGTTGTCGTCGCCGAGCTCGCACACGTCGCACGCATCGGGGACGGTGTCGCCGTCGGTGTCGAGGGCGTCGTCGCCCAGCGGACACACATCGCAGCCGTCAGGCACGCCGTCGCCGTCGGTGTCGATCTCCGGCGCGACGCAGTCGTCACAGGCGTCCGGGATGCCATCGCCGTCAAGGTCCAAGCGGTCCTCGGCTCCAGGGCACTGGTCGCAGGCATCCGGGACGGTGTCGCCGTCGCTGTCGACATCGTCGGCCCCCTCCGGACAGATGTCACAGGCATCGGGCACATCATCGCCATCGGAGTCGAGGGTGTCGTCGCCGAGCGGGCAGGCGTCGCAGCCATTGGGAACGCCGTCACCGTCGGCATCCGAGAAGTCGCTGAAGCCGGGACACGCATCGCAGTAGTCGGCGACGCTGTCGCCGTCGCTGTCGAGGGTGTCGTCGCCACCGGGACACACGTCGCAGGCGTTCGGCACGCCGTCCCCATCGGTGTCGAGCGCGTCGTCACCCTCGGGGCAGGAATCACAGGCATCGGGCAGGCCGTCGCCGTCGGTGTCCACCGAGTCATCGCCGCCCGGACAGACATCGC
>PKDJ01000067.1 GCA_002862545.1 Pseudomonadota bacterium | reverse complement strand
GCGTTGGTGTCGCTCGCGAGCGCGTTGGCCTCGATGCCTCTGGCGTTGGTGGCGATGTCGCCGGCATTGGCGCCGATGGCCGCGCCGTTGGCGCCGATGACGCCGATGTTGGCGTCGATCAGCTCCCGGTTCTCGCCGATGCCGATGGCGTTGAAGTCGACGCCGAGGTTCAGGAAGTCGAGGTTGAGCGTGTTGTAGGCAATGCCGGCCGCGTTGGTCTCGATCGCGGCCCGGTTGTCCGAGACGCCCTCGTCGAGGCAGTTGTAGAAGTCGACCCTCGGCCGCGGCGAGTCAGGATCGTAGGCGCTGAGGCAGTCTTGGGCGAGTGCCGTGGACGACAGGCCGAGCGCGGTGAGGGCGATGACGTAGCGCATGGTGGTTCTCCCTGGGGGCTACAACGATACCGCGGCGGGGCGTGTCGGGACAATCGGTGCTCGCTGCAGGCAGTCGCTGTGGTGCTGTGGAGGCGCGCCCGAGGCGGCCCTCTCGGACACACACGACGCGGTGGGGCGACTGCCCACGACGTGAGGGCGACCGTAGGCTCGAGCGCGCCCTGGGGGTGTCGTCGAGGCGATGCTGCCTCCACCCGGGGCTGGGTCCTCAGTCCACGCCCACACAGTGGACACCGAAGTCGTAGGCGCTCCACCAGTCGATCACGCCGTCGAGGCCCTCGTCGTACTCGGTGCGGAGTGGATTGCCGTCGGCGTCGTACTCGTAGAGGTAGCGGTGCTCGACAGAGCCGTCGCCGTCGATGTCGACGTCGGCGGACTCTGGGTAGGGTGTGCCGTCGTACACGTAGGTGGTCACCGAGTCGATGACGTCGTCGTCGCCCCAGGACGTCGTGGTGAGCAGCCGGCCGGGCAGTGCTGGGTCATCGATGGCGTAGGTGTAGGTGTCGTGCACATCCACCGAGCCATCGGCGTCGCTGTCTTCGATGAACACGAGCCGGTTGCCGGAGTCGTCGTACTCGTAGGTGCGGACCAGATCTGGATCACCGTCATCGCCATCGTCGATGCTGTACAGCAGGAGGTTTCCGTCGGCGTCGTAGGTGTTGACGTAGCGATCTGCGTCGTCGACGACGCCGTCAGCGTCGCTGTCGGTCTCGAAGAGGAACAGGTCGCCCAGGGCGCTGCGGTGGCGGATCACGATGAACTCCACCTCGCCGTCGGCGCCGTAGTCCGACGCGGTGGTCTCGACCGTGCCACCGTCGGGGCCGTCGACCGTCGTGATGGTGTCGATGTTGTCGACCTCACCGTCGCTGTCGAAGTCCCAGAGTCGCTGGGTCTCGCCGGGGCCATCGTGGGTGTAGGACGTGCGCGAGGCCGAGTAGGTCGCGCCGTCACCGTCGAAGCCGAAGCGCTCCTCGAGCATCAGCAGATCGTCCGCGTACGTGAGCTCGTGGAACGAGTCGCTGGTGCCGCCGAGACCGTCCCCGCCGTCGTCCCAGTCGAAGTAGACCATCCGTCCGTCGAGGTCGTACCGGAAGTTCTGGGCGAAGTCGATGCCGTCGCCGTCACTGTCGAAGGAGAACGAGCAGGGACCGGGCAGCTCGTCGATGACCACCGGCTCGTCGGTGTCGTCGGTCGGGTCCGTGCCGTCGGTGTCTTCCGGATCGTCGGGCTCCGTGCCGGGATTCGTCGCGGCGGTCGGGCTCGTGGCCTCAGCGGTGTCCGTTGTCGTGTCGTCCGTGTCGGCGCCACCACAGGCGACGAGGGCGGTGAGCAGCAGCAGGGTTCGCACGGTGCCTCCTCCGGCCATGGAGCCGGCGTAATCTAGCCGGGAGTGGAGTGGGGTGTCGCTGACGAATCCGCATCACGCCGGAGAGTGAGTGCCACGATGACGTCCGCGTCGGGGAGGCGCCTCAGGACCACGCGGCGGGCGGGTCGAGTACACTCGCGCCGCTGGAGGGACTGTGGCGAGACGGTCGATGGTGATGCGGTGGCTCGACGGGGTCGAGCGGGCTGGCAACCGGCTGCCCCATCCCTTCTGGCTGTTCTGTGGGCTCGTGCTGCTGGTCGTGGCGCTGTCGGGCGCGCTGTCGGCGGCAGGGGTCACCGTCGAGACCCCCGAGACACAGCTGCTGACCTCCACGGTCGACGGGCAGCGGCTGCCGGGCCGCATCGTGGAGCTGGCTCCGGACGGCGCGGGCGTGGTCCTCGACCTCGGGAGCGCGGCGCACAGCTCGCGCATCGCCAACCTGGAGCTCCAGATCTATGCGGGCGAGGAGGCGATTCACCGCGAGCCGCTCACGCGCTCGGATCTGACCGCTCTGGCGATCGACGCCGAGAGTCGGCCCCTCGAGCCGGGCGCTTCGTACCGGGTTCACGTCGTGAACGGGGGAGAGACGGTCGAGGTCCAGTCGCTCCTCTCCCGGGCCGGACTGACCTGGTTCGTGCTGCACATGGTCGAGAACTTCGCCCACTTCGAGCCGCTCGGACTGGTCCTGGTGATGCTGATGGGCGTGGCCATCGCCGAGGGCGCGGGCCTGATCCCGACCGCCATGCGGGCGGCGGCCCTGGCCGTGCCGGATCGGCTGATCATCCCCGTGATGTTCGCCCTGGGTGCCTGCGGAAATATCGGCTCGGATGCCGGTATCGTGGTGATTCCTCCGCTCTCGGCTGCGATCTTCCAGCAGATGGGACGCAGTCCGATCGCGGGGTTGATCGTCGGCTACGTCGGCGCCACTGCTGGCTTTACGGCGAACGTCCTCCCCGCGGGCACCGACGTGCTCGCGATGTCGCTCACCAACGCCGCGACCGGGGGAAGCCCCGAGGTCAACGTCCTCTGCAACTGGTACTTCATGGTGGTGTCGGTGTTCGTCCTCGCGGGCATCGGCACGTGGGTCACGCTCCGCTACACACTGCCTCGGCTCGATGACGGCGGGGGTGGAGGCGAGGTCGAGGGGCTCACACCGGTGGAGAAGCGTGCGCTCGGTGTGGCCACGGCGGCAGTGCTGGCCGCGGTGGGGCTGTGGCTCCTGACCATCGTGCCGGAGGGGGGGCTCCTGCGTCACCCGGACCCCAACCCGGATCTCGTCTGGCGCTCGCCCTTCTTCAAGGGCCTGGTGCCCATCTTGTTCACCGTCTTCGCGACGGGTGGGGTCGCCTACGGGCTCGCCGCGGGCACGCTGACGAAGGCGGACGACATCATCGAGTGGATGGCCGACTCGATGCGCCGGATGGGGGGCTACATCGTCCTGATTCTGGTGATCTCCCAGTTCATCCGGATGTTCCAGTACGCCCACCTCGACCGGATCATCGCCGTGCTCGGAGCGGATGCCCTCCGAGCGCTGGGCATGGCGGAGTACCCCATCCCCTTCTTCGTGGCGTTCATCGCGCTCGTGGCGGTCGCCAACCTCTTCATGGGGAGTGCCTCGGCGAAGTGGGCGATCTTTGCGCCGATCTTCGTGCCCATGTTCATGGGGCTCGACGTGCATCCTGCGCTGACCCAGCTGCTCTACCGGCTGGGCGACTCGATCACCAACTGCGTCAGCCCGCTGTACCCGTTCTTCCCGATCCTGCTGGGCTGGGTGGCGGCGGAAGACCCGGAGAAGGCCAAGGTGGGCACCGTGCTGTCCTTCTTGCTGCCCTACGCGACCTACCTCCTCGGAGGCTGGCTGATCATGCTCGTGATCTGGTACCTGCTCGGACTGCCGGTCGGCCCGGACAGCCCGCTCACGCTCTAGCCGCGCGAGCCGGAGCACAGCGCGTCGAGGCGGTAGGGGTCGCTGCGGTCGGTCGGAGCGCCGGTGGCGTAGGTCGGGCGGGCGGAGAGCGACGCCTCCAGGCGGGCGCGGTCTTCGGCGGTGGCCCAGACATGGTAGCTGGCGCAGTAGTCGTCGCGGTTCGCGAGCAGGTGCCGCTGGACGCCACGCTCGACCACCGGCGTGAACAGCGGCGTGTTGAGGGCCTCTCCGACCGCGTGCCCGACCGCAGCGGCTCCGCCCTCGGTGCCCTTGGTGTCGACGACCAGCAGCGCCAGCTCTCCGGCCTGCATGGCTGACGCGACCTGGCGCAGGAGCGCGAGAGCGTCGTCGGCCCGTGCACCACACTCTCGGGGCTCCAGTCCCCCGTGGCGCACGAACAGGCGCCCGTCGAGGAGCATCACGTCGAGCTCTACGCCGTTGGCGCCGGCCTCGATGGCCCGCTCGACCCGTGCGGGTGTGTTTGCACAGTGGGCGATGACGTAGAACGGCCGCCGCGAGTCCGTGGCGAGCGCAGTCAGCGTGGTGAGCAGGGCGAGCGTCATGCTCCAGAGGTAGGTCCCCCTCGGAGCCAGGACGCTTACCGACGCTTTCGGGGGCGGCTGCGCGTCAGCGCTCGCTCGCGTACAGGTCGTCGATCAGGGTCACCCGCCCGACCGTGTAGCCCTCGGGAGCGCGCGCCAGCCACACGCGCTCGCCCTCTGGCGTGAACTCCTCGATGCGCCCATTGGGCGACCACACGACCAGCGTGTTGCCGCCGGGCAGGCGCACGGCGTCGCCGAGGAACCCGGTCGTCTCGCCGTCGGGGTCGTGCTGCTCCCACAGCACCTCGGCGGTGCCGTCGGTCGGATTCAGGCGGTACTCGACGACGCGGGCCTCGCTGCCCTCGTGCAGGTCGTTGTCGAACACGAGCACGTGGTCCGGCCCGAGCACGTGGCTGAAGTGGGCGTGGTGGAAGCCCCCGTCGGGCAGGATGAAGTCACTGTGGGGACCGCCCAGCTCCCACAGCACCGCGCCGGTCTGCCGGTCGAGCTTGAGCAGGGTGTCGACGTGGCGTGCCATCACGTACCAGGCGTCCTCGCCGGGCTCCCAGGCGATGGAGTTGGTGTGGTTCCAGTCGTGAGCGTCCGGGATCCAGTCGCCGTACTCGAAGTGGATGCAGGTCCACCACGGGTCGTGCCAGTCGTCGTGGAAGCGGAACATCGGGGTGCTCGCGTCGTCCTCGAGCGCTCCCTCGGGGCCTGTCCGGACGCCGTCGCCGACCACAGGCAGCACGCCGTGACCCGGGATCTCTCGGTCTTCGACCTCGAAGGTCAGCCAGGCATAGGTCTGGTCGGCGTGCTCCACGAAGTCGTGGTGCTGCTCGGGCGCGCGCGTGTCGACACGCTCCCGGCCGTCGAGCGACACCCGCGTGATCGTGCCGATGTCGGTGGCGCGGCTCCGGTCGTACTGGGAGAACACGACGGACCGTCGGTCGTGTGACCAGCGGGCGCGGGTGATCTTGAAGGGGTGGGCATCGGCAGCGTGCGCCCAGACGTGTCGTCCCTCGTCGTCGAGGATCGCCGCATGGTTCGCGCCGTTGCCCTGGAGGCTCACGAGCAGGTGCTGGCCGACGACCTCGCTGCGCGCGGGGTCGGGCACGGTCACGGTCCACTCCGGCAGGTCGGCGTCCTGCGGGGGCAGGGTCACCACGCCGAGGTCGACGCGCTCGCCGTCGAAGGTGCCCTCCAGCGCGACCTCCGTGCCGTGGGCCAGTCCGAGGACGCTGATGTGGCCGTCGTCGTCGCTGGGGGTGTCGACGCCGTCGGCGTGCACCTGCCCGGTGGCGGCGCCCTCCCAGGTGACGTGCACCACGGTGGGGATTCGCTCGTCGCGGGAGACGCTCACCGTCAGGCCCGGCGTGGAGGTCGTCGTGGTGGAGGTCGTCGTGCTCGTCGCCGCGGTCGGCACCGTCCCCGAGTCAGCGGTAGCGCGCGGGGGCGCGACGGCGTCGGTGACGGTGGCGTCGGGGGCGCACGCGAGGAGGACGAGGAGGGGCAGCATGAGGCGAGGGTAGCCGAGTGTCGCGCGGGTGGCAGCGTCGCGTCCGCTGCGGCGGCCTTGGGCAGTCCGCCGCGTCCGCCTCAGTCGCGCCGACAATCGCGTCTTCCGGCGCCGCGCGATGGCGTGTGGGGACGAGGCCGCGTAGTCTGCGGCATGCGTACACTTCTACTCTTCGCGCTCGCGTGTGGTGCGCCGTCGGCCGACCGGGAGCCCCTGGGCCCCGCGACCTCGTCGACGACCGTCGCGAGCACCGACACGACACCGGCGGGCACGAGCGGATCGAGCACCTCCTCGGGCACGACGCCGTCCACGCCGACGACCGGGTCCACCATCACGGCGTCCACCGACACCGGGCTCGCCATCGACACCGGCAGCACCGGCGGCACGGTCACCGTGACCGACACGGCACCGCTGGAGCTCTACGGCACCTACCCGCCCTATCCGCTGCCGCCGGCGGAGTTCGCGGCGCGGAACCGCGACGGCAGGCCCCGGAGCCAGGTCGACCTCATCGGCCACCCGACGGTGATGTGGTTCTTCCCCCTCGCCGGGACGCCTGGTTGAACGGTCGAAGGTTGCGGGTACCGCGACCGCCAGAGTGAGTTTGACGCCCTCGGCGTCCGCATCGTCGGCGTGACCTTCACGGGGCCCGGCGCGAACCAGTCGTGGGCCGAAGACGAGGGCTTCGAGTTCGAGATCTGGAGCGACGACGACAAGGATCTTGCGCTGTACTACGGCGCGGCCCGGTCCGTGTGGACCCTCGCGCCAGACCGCGTCACCAAGGTCTTCGACGCCAGCGGCACGCTGGTGCTGGAGTACATCGACCGCATCGACGTGGGCACGCACCCCGCGCAGGTCCTCGAGGATGTGACCCTCCTCTTCGGATCTTGAGCGGCGGCGGCTCGGAGCGCTAGAGCGGACGCCGGATCATCACCCGGCGGCTGCAGGACGTGGCCCAGTAGCTACCGGCGCCGTCGTCTCCCATGAGTCCGCACGGCTCGAAGCAGTTGCCGAACGAGTAGTTGAAGGTGCCGTAGGTGCAGCCGCCCTCGACCAGCATGCAGTGGGTCGACCAGCCGCCCATGAAGATGATGTCCTCGATGCCGGGCTCGTTGGGCACGATCTCCCAGCCCTCGGGGAGCGGGTAGGGGTCGGTCTGGCAGTTGTTGATCCAGGTGCCGTAGCCGGCGTCGACCGGTGCGTCGTCGATGGAGGCGTAGGCGTAGCCGTCGACCCAGAGCTCGTTCTCGAAGGGCTCGGCCTCGCCGCCGCCGAAGGTCGCACGGTTGGTCAGGCTGCAGGTCGACAGGTCGAGGAACTGCACGGAGGCGCCACACTTGCCGGCACCGATGGCGGGTCGTGCCAGGATGTTGCCCGCACCGTCAGCGCGGATCGAGGTCGCGTAGCCCACCCCACCGAGGTCCGTGACGGCGTCGGCGCAGGGGCCGCCCGGCAGCACGTCGCTCCCGGCACCTCGACCGGTGAGCACCGCGACCGAGCCGCCCGGCGTCAGGCCGCTGGCGGAGATGTCCATCGGCCCGGGGCAGGCGCCTGCCACGGTGAGGGACTGGGCCTGTGCAGCACCGGTCGACAGCAGGAGGAGGGACGCGAGGAGGGACATTGTCGCTCCGGAGGCAGCTCAGCGTTGACGACGCAGGGGTATAACGAGACCCGCACGCGCCGAGGTCACCCACGGCGTGGAGGCAGCGCGAGGAGGGTGCGCCGATGACGCGATGGCACAGTGTGCCCGAGGTGGGGCCGGACGAGGGCCAGGCTCGTCGCCTGTGCGAGACCGCGGTGGCGCTCGCCCGCGAGGCGGCCGCGGCCCATGGTGGGGTGCGTCCCTTCGTGGTCTGGAGCGACGCTGCGGGGGACGTGCGCTGGGACATCCCGCCGGCCACGGAGGACGGTCGAGTGCTCGAGGCGGCCTATGGCATCGCCTTCGGTCGCTCCGTCGGGCAGCTCGCTGGGGTCGTCGATCGCGTCCTGCTGCGGCCTGCCGAGGGCTCGGAGCGCGAGGCGGAGCGGGTGGTGCTGCTGTCGGAGGGGGCCGTGCTCGGTGCAGCCTACGGTCTCGTGTCGGAGTCCGGCGACGAAGAGGCGTGGTTCGAGCGGCGCACGGTCGGCTGAGGGGCGGTGCGCCGGATCACGACCGGCTGACCGAGCGGAGCACCTCGACCATGCGCTGCAGGCCGACGTGCAGCGTCGCCGCCGACACGCTTGCGAAGCAGAGCCGAAACAGGCCAGGCTCCACGGCGCGGATGGCCGAGCCCGGCGTGAGGTTGACGTTGGCCTCCAGCAGGCGCCGCCAGAGCGCGTCCTCGGCCTCCCATGTGGGCGCGTCCAGGTAAGCGCGCAGGTCGACCAAGGCGAAGAAGGCGGCCTCGCCCGCCACGTAGGGCAGGCCGCTGGCATCGAGCACGGCCTCGACCGCGCGGCGTGCCTCGCCGAGCCGCGACCGCATTCCCTCGACGTACCTCGCCAGCCAGGCCTCGTCGGTGACGAGCTGCCGGACCAGGTGCAGGGTGTCGCCGGAGCATGCAGCCCAGTAGGCCAGGCTGTTCATGACGCCGAGCACCGCCTCGTTCTCGCTCACGAGGACGCCCACCCGCAGCCCGCTGGCCGCGAAGTCCTTCGAGAAGGCCCAGACGATGTGCACGTGGGAGCCCAGGCGCTCGCGGAGCGACGCGACGCTGGTGAAGGGGATGTCTCCGAAGACCGACAGGGCGTAGACCTCGTCGAAGACGACGTGCACGCCTCGGCGCTCCGCCCACGTCAGGACCGCCTCCAGCTGCTCGGGGGTGTAGACCGTGCCCAGCGGGTTGTTCGGAGTCGTGAAGAGCAGCGCCCGCACGGGCACGTCGGCCTGCTCCAGGGCGGCGTCGAGCAGGGCGGGGGTCACCTGCCAGGCGGTGTCGCCCGTGGCGTGGACCGGAATCACGCTCAGGTCATCCCGGCCCTCCAGGTCCATCCAGAATCCGGCATAGGAGGGGGTCGGCACGAGCACGCCCTCACCGGCGTCCGCCAGGGCGTAGAACAGCACCTCGAGGATGCTGCCGGCGCCCGCGAGGGTCGCGACGTGCTCCGGGGCGACCGGGCGGCCGAGGACGTGCGTCCCGAGGAAGGCGGCTAGATCGGCGCGAAACGCCTGCGGGCCGATCATGTCGGCGTAGCCGAGGGCCGGGGCCTCGACGCCCCGAGGAGCGTTGAGCTTGGGCTCCAGGAGGTCCCAGACCAGCTTGTTCTCGGCGATGCAGAATGGGATGTACCCGTCGGGCGCCGCCTCGGGGTCGTAGGGGCGCTCCGACCTGGCGAAGTGCTCGAGCAGGTACGGCGGCATGGCCGGCGCGTCGAGGAGGGCGCGGCCGCGGCGGGAGACAGGTGGGGTCGGCATGGACCTCGCTATCGTGTCGCGCCGCCACGGGCTTTGTGGGGGTCAGCGCGACGGGCAGAGCTGCAGCGTGAGCTCGGGGTCGGCGGGGTGGAGCTGCAGGGCTCGGGGCTTGATGTCGCCCAGCCGCAGGCCGCGGCGTGCCTCGTGCTCGGTGAGCCACCGCCCGGCTGCCGGGTCGCTGCACGCGACGAGCGAGCCGAGCTGACCCAGCTCGCGGGCGAGTCCGTAGTGGTGAGCCTGGCGGAGGGCCTCGTCGACGCGGGAGGCCGCGTCTGCGGGCAGCGGCTCGTCGGTGAGCAGCGCGTACCGGGCGGGTGGGCCGAGGAGGGGCACGAGCGTGCGGAGGGCCACGGAGGAGGGCAGCACGCTGGCGAGGGCGTCCGCGACGAACCGCTCGGTCAGCTTCTCGCCCACCAGATCGCTCACGCCTCCCGCTCGGCCGACGAAGCGGAGCACCGGCACACCCCGGTAGCGGTGGGTGATCTGCACCCGGTCTCCGAGGGCATAGCGGAGCAGCCCACCGCGGGTGGAGATCACGACCTCGTAGGTGGCGCTCACGCGGCCCGCCATCAGGGGCAGCAGGTCGCCGCGGTCGTCTCGCAGCTCGATCAGGGTGCGGTGGAGCAGCGGCAGGCAGCCCTCGGCTCGCAGCCAGGGGACCGTCACCGCGCCCTCCGTGGCGAGCAGTCCCTTGCCTTGGAGCGTGGCGTGGGGCAGCCGGCGGGCGAGTCGAGCCGCCATTGGGGCAGCGGGGCCCTGGTCCCAGCAGGAGAGCAGGGTGAGGCGGGGCCAGATGCGCGCCCAGTCGAGCTCTCCCCGGAGCAGTCGCGCTCGGTCGGTCGGCAGGTGCCGTGCGAGGCGGTCGGCATGGAGCGTCACATGATCGAGGAGGACCTCCAGGAAGGTGGGATTCCAGACCGAGACGACCTCGAGGTCGGACGCCCTGAGCAGGGCGAGGGCGGTGGCGTCGCGGAAGGCCTCGCCGTCCGCGAAGCGGCTGTCGACGGGGACGAGGAACCGACGAAGCAGCGCCTGCATCCACCCGTCGAGGTAGGCCGCGTCGTCCTCCAGGCCGATGGGGCGGCCCGTGGCGGTGGTCTGGGCGGCGCCGAGTCGGGGCGAGACGCTGATGTAGGTCCGGCCCGAGCGCAGGCGGGGGCCACGCGTGAGCACGTCCCAGGCCCAGGCACCGAACATCGCGCTGAAGTCCTGCTGCAGGCCGGCGGTGTAGGGCACGAGCTTCGAGGCGCCGCTCGAGCCGCTGGTGCGCTCGTAGAACCGAACGGGCTGGGGGCAGAGGACGCGTCCCTCCTCAGCCTGCTGGCGGGCTACCCACGGGGCGAGGTCGTCCCAGTCCACCACCGGAAGTCGCTCGAAGTCGCCTGCGCCGCGCACGCCGTGGGAGCGTCCGTAGGCCGTGGTGGCCGCTGCGGCCGCGAGGCCCCTGCGGAGCCGTGCCTGGGTGAGCGCAGGGGCTCTAAGAGCGGTGGCGAAGGCGGCCGCGAAGGGGAACAGCAGCGGGGGCAGGGACCGCAGCGCCACGCGCCGGCGAATCACTCCACCACCTGCCCGATGTGCACCTCTCCGCGCACGGGGACCACCGCGCCCGGCTTGATCACGGCACCCGGTCCGATGCCACACTGGGAGCCGATCAGCGCGCCATCGCCGATGGTGATGGGCTTCACCAGCAGGCGCAGTCGCCCCTTGCGACGGGTGATGACGTGGCTCGTCAGGCCAGCGGCGTGCCCGAAGACCACCCGGTCGCCGATGTCGAGCAGGCTGCGGTCGAGGATCTGGACCGCTGGGGTCCAGGTGACCTGACGCCCGACCTTGGCCCCCCACAGGCGAAGCCAGGCGCTGTAGACGGCGGGCACCAGCCGGAGTGTGGCCTCGAGCACGGGAAAGGTGATGAACACGCGCTGCAGCTGATGGGAGCCCCACCAGGGCAGGTAGTGTGAACCCACCACGTCGTAGACCCCCGCCTCGAGCGGCCAGATGCGATCGTGCAGGCGGTGCAGCAGCGGGGGAAGCAGGTAGAGCACGGCGACCGACCCGAGCAGCAGGGTGGGGCTGCCCTGGGTGAGCGCGCGCCAGACGCCCACGCCAGTGACTCCGAGGAGCACCAGCGGGAAGGCCTCGCTCGCGAGCCCGAGCGGATTCCGCGCCATCAGATCACGAACGCGATGGAGGCGGAGCGCTCCGGCAGCGTGCGCGGGTCAGTTCCCTCGGCGATGGCCGCCTGGAGGGACTCCACGAGCACGTGGATGGCGTCGGCCGAGGTGTTCTGGAAGTCCGTCCCGTACTTGTCGAGCACCCGGCCCTGGTCGGCGAGGGCCTCGAGGTCCTGGTCGATCACGGCCTGCCCCTGGTAGCGGAGCACGCGCTTGGTGATCTTGTCGAGCACCCGGCTGCGGCTGAAGATGCCGAAGCTGTAGGACAGGGTCGTGTACACCCGGGTGCGCATGTCCTCCTCGGGGACGGACTGGCTGATGATGTACAGGCGCCGGTCGGGCCCGAAGGTGTACTCGACCTCGGTGACGTTCGGAGCGTGGAAGCTGTCGCGGTGCTGGATGCTGCCGCCATCCGGGTTGAGGAAGCGGCGGAACCAGCCGAGATTGTCGGTCTCCCCATGGTAGTGGACGTGCACAGAGCCGCCCGTGCGGGTCACATCGGCGGTGATGCGCTGGCCGTGGCTCACCCGGAAGATGCCCGGGTGGACGAACACCGTGTGGGGGACGTCGATGAAGTTCTCGGCGCAGTTGGTCACGTTGTTGGCGAACGTGTTCACCAGCCGGACGTGGCGCCAGCCGTCCTCTCCCCAGTGGGGCATGGCGAACGGCGTGATGTCGGTGGGGCCGTCGTCGGCGAGGCGGACGTAGACGAAGCCGTCCTGCTCGCGCACGGCGAAGGCCTTGGCGCAGCGACGCTTCACCTGCTTGAAGCGCTCGCCCTCGGCGGGAACGGCCACCACGACGCCGTGCTGGTCGTAGCTCCAGCCGTGGTAGGCGCACTGGAGCACGCCGTCGCGGAGGGTGCCCTTGGACAGCGGCGCATGCCGGTGCATGCAGCGGTCGCGGAGGACGGCGGGCGCGCCGTCGGGCCCCCGAAAGACGACGAGCCACTCGTCGAGGACCTTGCGGGCGAGGACCGCGTCGCGCGTCAGCTCTCGGCTCTCGGCGACCACGTACCAGTAGTGCTCTCGGCGAACCGCGGTCACGGGGCGTCCGGGTGCGGAGCGATGGTGATGTCACCGGTGCAGCGGAGCTGGCAGGCCAGGCGCGCCTCGGGGTCGTCCTCGGCGAAGACCTCCAGCATCTCCTGCTCCTCGTCGTCCGGTGGCGGGAAGGTGCCGGTGACCTGGACCAGGCACGTCCCACACAGGCCGGTGCGGCAGCCAAAGAGCAGGGGGGAGTTGGTGGCGTCGAGGTGCTCCGACAGGGCGGCGCCGACGGGCAGCACGACGTCGGGGTGGTCCCCGTCGCGAAAGCGCACGGTGAAGTTGCTCACGTCGCCACCTCGGCAGCGAAGCGGTCGAGGGCGCGGCGGTTGGCGGCGAGCACCCGGGGGATGTCGTTGTCGGCTGCGAGCGTCACCTGGCGGTTGGACTCCGTGAGCCAGTCGATGCCGTCGAGGTACTTCCGGTAGGAGGCGATGGCCGTTCGGTGGGTCTCGGCGGCCTGGTGCAGGCCGTCGCTCTCCTCGCCGTAGCAGCGGCGCATCATCTCCACCGCCTCTCGCGAGGACAGTCCGAAGACCCGGCTCGTGAGCACCTTGTGGACCACGCCGAGGGTGCGCGGACCGTGCCAGTTCAGGCCGTCTCCGACGACCGAGAAGGGGCGCAGATCCTTCTGAGCACCCTTCACGGTCTCGTTCATCACCCAGGCCTCGAGCCGGCTCGGCGGCGGCAGGCACTTCACCACGTCGTGGCTGATGATGGTCGAGCTGTTGAAGTGGAAGCTCTCGTCCTGGAAGTGGAAGAAGCTGATCTGCGAGGGAATCGGCGACTGCTCGGGGTCGGCCTGCTCGGCATGGAAGGTCGACAGCTGGTGCTGCACGATCTTGCCGAGGAGGGTTCGCAGGCCCCGAATCAGGAAGTACTGGCAGCCGACGAAGGCGTTCTGGGCCGACAGCACGCCGAAGGTGCGCAGGAGCATGCGCTTGGCCTTCTCACGCAGCTGGTTGGTGTCGGTGAAGATCACCGTCTCGGCGAAGGGGCCGCGCATGCTGTAGGTGAAGACGCGCTCGCCGAAGAGCTCGGCCTCGACCGCCTCGCCGACGGTCTTGAAGGCGTTGATGTGGGCGCGCTCCTGGCTGGACTCCAGGTCGAGGGTGTCGCACACCAGCCGGAAGTCGTCGATGCCGTACAGGGCCGCCGCGCTGGTCTGGTTGAAGTAGATCGTGGCGATCTCCGCCGAGATGATGTCGGCGTAGTAGGCGACCCAGTAGAGCTGGTTCAGCAGCACGCGCTCACTGGCGCTGGCCTGGTCCCAGAAGGGGGTTCCCCAGAGCAGGCTGAAGCGCTCGGGGTTCCACGGCACGTCGCGGCAGGCGCTGTAGTCGAAGGCCGAGGCGGCCTGGTCGAGCAGGGCCGTGTGGTCCTGCTGGCGGTTGCGGCGGAGGTTGATCTCGAGCCGCTTGTAGGTGCGCTTGTCGGCCTTCAGCGCGGTGGGCGACAGGGCACTCATGCGAGGGTCTCCAGCGTGGGCACGGCGAAGCGTCCGCGGGCCGCGAGGGCCTCGGTGACCGGCCGGGCGCCGGACACCTTGTCCAGGCAGCCCCGCAGGCGGGTGAGGCGCTGGCGGACGTGCCCCTCGGCATCGAGCTCCTCGAGCACCCGGAGGCGCTGGGCTCGGGTGAGTCCGCCCGTGTGGCGCTCGAGGGCGCTGACGACGCGGGCTGGACCGGCCTGGACCATGGCGAGCATCTCGGACAAGAGCTCGACGGCGGGCCCGCTGGCAGGCAGGCGGACCTCGCGGAGGAGGTGGACGCCCGAGCCGTGGTGTCCGGCCTCGTCGGCGAGGATGCGCGTGAGCAGGGCGGTCAGGGCGGGGTGCGTGCAGGCATCGCGGAGGGCCGCGTAGTGGACCAGGCCCCAGCCCTCGAGCACGACCTGGATCACCAGCTGGCTCGTGTGGCGGTCGGCATCGGCGACGATGCGCTCGAGTAGGCGGAGGAAGGGGTCGGCCTGCCAGGCGGACTCGTCGACGGGGCCGAGGGCGGCGCGGATGGCGTCGAGGTGGGCGACCTCGTCGGCGGCGAACAGGGCGTACAGGGAGCGCTCGTCGGCGGACTCGGCGAGGAGGGTCATCTTGGCGGCGTAGCTCACGCCGGCCTTCTCGATGAAGTAGGCCTCCATGAGCTGGGCGCGGGCGCAGTCGGCGAGGATGGCGTGGCGTGCCTCGTCGGAGGCGTCCGTGTAGGCCGCGACCCGGTCGAGGCCGAAGAAGGCCGGCCCCCACAGCCTCGCGAGCGGCACGGGCCCCTCGAGGCCGTGGTCGGCGAGGCGCCGTCGGGCGAGCACGGCCAGTGGTCCGCCCGTCCACTCGAGGTCGAGACCTGCGCTCACGAGGCCCTCCGGTGTGCCTCGTCGCGGGGGGCGCGGGTGAGTCGGTCGCGGACGGCCTTGAGGGCGTAGCGCAGGGGCATCGTCCAGCTCATGTTGGCGATGCAGGCCAGCTCGTCGCCGCGTGCCCAGTCGGGGTTCCGCTCGACGAAGTAGCGCACCCGTGGGTTGGTGCTGGTCAGCGAGGTCGTGGCGGCCGCGATGCCATCCCGCAGGCGTCCGGAGGCCTCGGTCTGGCGGACCAGGCCCGAGGCGTGCTGGTAGGTACGCGGGAAGACCTGCGTGGCGAAGGCGTCGAGGAGGGTCTGCCGCTCGGGCGGCGTCGGGGCCTCGTGCCGCGGCCAGTGCTCGGGGAAGTTGTTCGCCATCAGCAGGTAGGTCTTGTAGCCCTTGGAGATCAAGAACCACCACAGTGGTGACCAGGGACGCCGTAGCCGCTGCCGGAAGAGGTAGCCGAGGAAGACGCGCCCGAGGACCTTCGTGCCCCAGAACTCACGGTCGACGACCGTGTCGCCGGAGAACACGCCGTGGTGAGTGCGGCCGGCGTGCTCGACCTGCAGGAGGAGCAGGGTGGAGAAGCCGCGGATGACGCCGTCGTCGTCGCGGAGCAGGATCACGTCGTCCTTCGCGGCCAGATCGGCCTCGAAGCGCTCCTCGGTGACGGCGGCGTAGTAACGCCGGAAGACCGCGAACATCGCGTGGCGGTCGTCGGCCGTGAGCCGGTCGACAGGCACCACCCCGCCGCGGAGCGAGGGCATCAGGCGACCACCCGGGTCCACTCGCCGAGCGTGACGGCGGGCTGCTTCTCGATGTGCCGCACGAAGTCGATGATCGCGTGGTCGGCCTTGGTGGGGACCGCGAAGTCGAAGCGGATGGTCTCGAAGACCTTCGAGTCGCCGTCGGCGAAGTAGTCGCCGACGATGTTGGTGGCCGCGAGCAGCGCGGCGGTCGCCGCCTTGCCCCGCACGCCGGTGCGCTTGCGGGTGACGAGCACCCGGCGGCCCTCGGTGGAGCCGTCGTCGCACAGGCGCAGGGCGAAGAGGATGTGGAAGTGGATGGCGTCGGGGCCGACGGTCACCGCGCCGGTGTTGCCCGAGTGGTAGCACATCTCGTAGGTCAGCGGCCCCGAGTACAGCGGCTGAAGCGCGCGAGCGAGCGGGTGCGTCTCGCGAGGGGCGTTGCGGTTGGCGAACCGGATGGTGGTCTCGTCCACCACGGTCGTGTCCATGTACAGGTCGACGGGCAGGGAGTGCACCGAGTTGAAGTGGTGCTCGTCGATGGCGTTGATCAGCATCACGTTCGGGTGACACCGCTCGGTGAACATGGGCAGCACGTGTACCGCGCAGTCGTCGTCCTCGAGCTCGGGGACGTAGGGCGGCTTTCGGGTGGGCTCTTCGCCGGGCCAGACCCAGATCAGGCCCAGGCTCTCGGCCACCGGCCACGTCTGGAGCTGCACGTAGGGGGCTCGCTTGAGGCAGGGCACATCGTCGAGGCGCCCGTCGGCGTCGTAGCGCCAGTCGTGGAAGAAGCAGCGGATGCCGTTGCCATCGACCCGGCCTTCCTTGAGGTGGGCGCCCATGTGAGGACAGTGGGCGTCGGCCGCGCGGACCACGCCGTCTTCGCCGCGCCAGAGCACCAGCTCGCGGCCGAGTAGGCGTAGGCCGCGCACCTGGCCCACCTTGAGCTCCTTGCTGGCGAAGGCCCAGGTCCAGCCCTCAGCGACACGGTCGGCCTTTGCGAAGGTCCGCACTTGGCTGTTCGAGACGATGGTCACGCGTCCCCCGGCTCCTGGAGTGAGCGCACCTAACATGGGGGTGGAGTACCGCTGAGGCCAGCACAATTGCGAAGGGCCGCGTCATGCGGTCAGGGGGGGGCGTCCGGTCTTCACCTTTATCGTCGCCTCTCGGGGCCTGGGTGGGGGTCAGTCGCCCAGCAGGAACGCAAACAGGGCCTCGTTGCCGAAGGCGTCGCCGCCCGAGCGGGGCCAGACGTGTCCGCCGTCCCAGGCGCAGCTCACCAAGCGCGCGCCGGTGGCGCAGTCGGCATGCGTGGTGCAGGCCCAGCCCCGGGTGCCGTCCGAGACGGTGGGGTAGGGCGAGGGCTCGAGGTCGCAGCCCTGGGCCACGGCCCACTCGAGCAGGGTCTCGTCGGCGCCGTCGTAGATCATGCCGTCGGAGGAGGGAAGATCGTTGCCGTCGACGATGCGGTCGCTGCGGCCCCACATCTGGAAGAGGTCCTGGCGGGTCTCGGGAGGACGTGTCCAGCCGTTCGCGGCGAAGCCGTGGGAGGGGGCGATGGCGGTGAACACGTCGGCCAGCTGTGAGCCGAGGGACTGGGTGGTCTGGCCTCCCTGGCTGAAGCCGGTCAGCCAGACCTTCTCGGGGTCGACGGAGAGGCGCGTCTGGGCTGCGCCCACGAGGGTGCGCAGGAAGCCCTGGTCGTCGGCACAGCTGGTGCCCCAGAAGCACAGCCGGTCCGCCTCTCGCGGCGGGCAGTTGTCGTAGACGCCGTAGTCGTAGCTGTCGGGCACGCAGGTGAGGCCATCCGGGCCGGTGTCCTGATGGGAGGCGCGGTCGTTGAAGGAGGTCACGAAGCGCTCGAAGAAGCCGTCGCCCATCGGCAGCCCGTCCGGGAAGACGCCGATGACGCCGTGCTCCTCCAGGAACGGTGTCAGCTCGCTGGTGTCGTCCTGAAAGCCGCTGCCCGAGCCGTAGTAGCCGTGGAGACCGACGAGCAGAGGCCGTGGCGTGCAGTCGTAGTCCGAGGGGAGGAAGACCCGAACCCGGCGGTCGATGCCGCGATGGCGCACGTCGAGGTAGGTCGATTCACCGGGCTCGACCGGTCCAGTGTCGCAGCCGGGCGGGGGAGGCCCTGCGAGGGCGGACGTGATCAGAGCGAGCAACATGGAGACCTCCGTTGCAGGTGGGGGTATCACCTCCACGCGGGCGTCCGCGGCTCGGAGTGGTAGGCTCTGCACGACCGAGGAGGGTGGCATGTGTCGTCGGGTGACCTGCGGCAAGTGCGGCAGGCCGGACTGGGCTGGTTGAGGGCGGCATGTCGAGCAGGTGCTCGGCGACGTGCCCAAGGATGAGCGCTGCCAGTGCAGAGAGGCGGCCGGAGATGCACCTGGAGTGGCGCCAGGCCTGCTCGGGTGGCTCTTTGGTGCCAAGCCGCGGAAGTAGATGCCGCGGGGGGAGGGCATGAGCGACGACGTGCCGTCTGTCGCGGACGATCTTCCGCTGCTGTATCGGGCCATGCTGCCCGAGCTGGTCGCGCTGCGCTGGCCCGAGGAGTCTCGGGCGACCTGTGCAGACTGCGTGATGCGTCCGGACGCTCCAGGTCTGCGGCCGGGCTGGCCGACCTTCGCCGATCCGTCCCGCTGCTGCACCTATGCGCCGAGCCTGCCCAACCATGTGGCGGGGCGCATCCTGCGCCGGGGTGGCCCCGGAGCCGCACGGCTCCGGGCACGCCTCGAGGAGACCCTCGACGGCGTGGAGGCGAGCCACATCCACGCGCCAGGAGCGATGCGACGGGCCTACGACGGGCGGCGCCCAGGAGACTTCGGCAACCGCACGGACCTGCGCTGCAGCTACTGGTCGCAGGGGCGGTGCACCATCCACGTGGACCGTGTCGCCAGCTGCCGCACCTGGTTCTGCCGGTCTGTCGACGGGCGCCATGGACAGCTCAGCTGGTCGGCGCTGAGAGCCGGTCTGTTCGCCGTCGAGGAGGCCCTGGCGGAGCGCTGTGTGATGGACGGCGAGCCGCCCGGGGAGGGCGCGTCGATGGAGGCCTTCGTCGAGTGGTACCGCTGGTGTGCCGCGCACGTCGACGGCCTTCCACCGCAGTCCCTCGCACCGGAGCGGGGTGCCGCGATCCGGGCTGCCGTCGAGCGCCGCGACCAGCCGCTGCCCGACGTCGTGGTGCCGCTCGTGACGCACCGCGTGGGCTCCGGCGATGACCTGGGCCTCTCCGCATGGTCCCTCTACGACCTCACCCGCGCGCCGGGGTGGCTGTTCCGCTTCCTCTCGCGACTCGACGGACAGCGCACCTGGCGAGAGGCGCTCACGGCGACGCGCGCCGAGTGGGACGCACCCATCGCCGGGGACTGGCCGGAGCGGCTATGGCGTCTCGGACTGCTGTCCAGGCCGGACGACCACATGGCGACCTCTCATGACATCGCGATCGCGGCACCGGTCTCCGTACAGCAGGTGACGGTGACGGGCCGCTATACCGGTCACCCTCCCCGCAGAGAGTAGCGGGTCGGTTCGTCAGCGCTGGATCACCGCCGTTCCCTGGTTTAGAAGAAGGAGCCGACCCAGTTAGTCGCGGCGCGGCCCGCGTCCCAGATCTGTCCTGCGGTACCGTAGAGCGTACCCTTGGCGATGTTTGCTAGGCTGGTCGGGTCTTCGCCCCGGGCGATGGCTTCGTCAATGACCTGTTGCTGCAGCCGGTCGTCCGTTCCCTGACCGTTCTCGTCGACGGCGTACTCGGAGTCGGCGATGCTGTTGATGACGCCGCCTACACCGTAGCCCGCAGCGGCGGCGCCCAGCAGGGGAGCGGCGACGGTGCTGGCTGCGCCGGTAGCGCCTGACAGGCCGATGGCGCCTGCCGTGGTGCCCGCGGCGTTGAAGGCCATGTCGGCCCCGTTCTGAATGTTGACCCCATTCTGCGCCATGTCGGCGCCGGCCTTGCCCATGCCGTAGGCACCGGTGATGAGGCCGAGTGCACTCGAGACGCCGGCGATGTTCTGGCCGGTTGAGCCCAGAGCCTTTCCGCCCGTGCTCCACGGGGCAGTGGCCCGGTCTACGGTGGCGGCGTCGAGCACCGCGCCGGTCACGCCGGCCGCGTTGCCATTCACATTCATGCTGGTGTCGGTGGCTTGAGCCACCCTGCGACCCATACTAGACATAGAAACCTCGATAGATAGGGCTGAGGATGCCCATCGGGAACCTAGTGCAATCGGCGATGATCGTCCACTGCTAAACGGGGTCGGTAGCCGACGGATGCTGTCGTGGCCTTCAGCCCGACTGTGTCAGCTGAGCCAGTGTGTGCGGGTCTCCAGGGAGTGCTTCCGCAGCCTCCATGCGCCAGAGAGCTGCGACGAGTGCGGCCACGTAGAGTGACTCGGGGCGGCTCACCAGCGTGGTGGTCTCCAGCTCTTCGATGAGCTGCTCTGCGGAGCTCGACACGCCAGTATCCGCGTGTCCGAGCACGTCCACCGCGTCGGTGATCTGGTCGTGCCATGCTTGGAGGGGAGTGCCGAGCCGCAGTGCACCGTCGAGACCGAGAAGCGCCCCGAGGAGTCGCCGCGGCGCGCTCGTGGAGTGCGACTGGTGCAAGGCCTCGAGCCATGCCTCCAGCCCCCTGAGCGCGACGTCCGGCAGCCATGGTCCCTGCGCGAGCTCGAACATCTCGGCCCACAAAGCGAGAGCGGGGCCAGAGTCTCCGTCGACCACAGCGGCGTGCATCCTCTCCAGCCAGTGCGCTCGGTCCTTGATGGCTGGGGCGAAGGTTGCAAAGGTGGGTACCCGCACACCGTGCAGGAGCTGGTCGGCCAGCGGTCGAGCCCGGGTCAGGTGCTGATGGAGGGCGAGCGTGCCAAAGGCCGACAGGATGTTCGGTAGACGGTCGGCAGGCAGCTGAACGGCCGCGCGCAGACACAGCCCGACCCGCAGCGAGCTCGGCGGGGTCGCCGGTGGACTCGACTCGCCGCGGATCGCACGGCTCAAGGGTGTGGGCTCACAGAGCCGCACCGCGTGTGCGACGGCTGTGCCCCAGCGGCTGGAGGCGAGCTCGGATGGGGAGTAGACGACGTCTTGAGCCGCGGCTCGAAGCTCGAACAGGGCACGTGTCCGTGTGTAGATCCGCAGACGCACAAGGTTCTCGGGCTCCGAGATCTCTTCGACTGTCTCTGTGCCGGCGGCGTGCAGGAGGCCTTGCAGCGGTTCACCGTGAAGCCGCGCCAACAAGGGAGCCCAGCCGGCTAGAGAGTCCCCTGCGAAGCTCTGCCACCACTCGCCGACCTGCGCGAGCCCACCTTGGGTGAACGTCAGGGCCTGTGGCCGGAGTCCAAAGTGAACCAGCGTTGGCACTACCGAGTCGGGAAGGAGGTGCGCTTCGTCGCGGATCGCATGGATCAGGCCGCGTGCGGCCGGCAGGTCCATGCCGGTCGCGGAGAGTAGCTGGTACTGGGCCTCGGCGAACCCAAGCCACTCCTCGCGCCACGTCGAGCGGGTGGGAAAGAAGCGGCCGACGTCGGATCGGAGACCGGCCCGAGGAAGGTACACACCCTCAAGCTCGCGCACGACCCGAACCAGACCCTCGAAGATCCGCTCTGCGGTGACGGCCTGTGAGGGCGTTCCCTGTGCCACGGGAAGTAGGGCAGAGGGGAGCGACAGGGCGCCTATGGGCAGGATGCGGAGCGTCGCGATGTGCGGGAGAGGGCCCTCCACCAGCGCCATGATGGCGGCCATTGCGTTCTGGAGGGGGTCGTAGCCAGGATTCCACCGAACGCGAATCAGCTGAAGTGGCTGCTGACCGCCTTCGAACTCTAGGTGAGCCTCCAGCCGGGGGCCGACGGGGGGCGTCTCCCTGACGCTCACGAGGCGAGGCAGGCCCTCGTCGGCAAGAGCCCGAGTGAGAACCGGTGCGTGGAGACTATGCACGTACGCTCCGCGTTGACGCCCACCTGAGGAGCAGCAGGGGGCTGGTGGTTCCTGTCTAGAGGGGTGCGACGTTCGACAGGCTGCAGGTCGACACATCGAGGGCCTGGATGACGGCCCCGCAGGCACTGTCAGGGATGCGAGGACTGAGCACGGCCTCGCCAGCACCGTCGGCGCGGAGGAGGGCGCGCAGACCCAGTCCGCGGCGATCGAGCCCTGATGCGATTCCCGCGCAGGGACCGCCGGGGATGGCCTGGCTTCCCTCGGCGGCGGCGGAGAGCACCGCGACATCGCCCCCTGGGGTGAGGCCGCTCATCCGGAACTCCATGTCGCCGGGGCAGGAGCCGTCGGTCACCAGGCTGGGGCCGCCGCCGCCCAGGGCGAACTCGAGGGCGTTGACCATCATCGTCGCGCCGTCGGTGGAGGACGTCCAGAAGTCGCTCCGGATGTCGCTCGAGGGCGGGTAGAAGTTGAGAGCGACCACCGTGCCGGCGCCGGAGGGGACGTGTGCCGCGACGAGGGCCTCGCCACTGCCCCAGTCGGCGATCCGGTCGGCGCCGGGTGCGGCGACGGCACTGCTGGCGCAGTAGCCCGAGGAGCCCCCCTCGAAGCTGGCGACTCCGTCGAGAATGGGGTGCGCACCCAGGGACACCAGGCCCCCGCTGCAGTTGGTCTGGCTGCCCGTCTCCATGGCCCGGTAGCCGTCGGTGAGCAGGCGGCCCTCCACCCGGATGTTGTCGGCCACGCTGAACACGGCCTCCACGATGCCGCCGCCGGCGTCGACGTAGTCGGCGAGCACGTTGCCCAGTGCGGTCCGGTCCGAGAAGGAGCTGTCGGAGTAGAAGAGCACCGCGTCGTGTGCGAGCAGCTCGTCGAGTGTCGGCGTTCCGCCGCCGCAGTTGTAGTCCGTGACGCTGGAGACACGGCCGTCCGACAGCAGCTTGCTGGTGGTGTCGCTGGCGTAGCTAGACGCGTAGCAGTGCATCACATCCATGGCCTGCGCACTTCCGAGGGCGATCCACAGCACGAGCATGTCTGAACCTCACGAGCATCTTGGGGGCGGACGGTACCACGACCACGCTGGGTCTGTGATTTTCTTCGCGACGGTAGTGGGCTTTTTTGCTGCTTTATTTCGGTTGGCTTGGCACGCGGTCGGGGAAAGGTTGGGGGGTTTTTGCCCGCGCTCGAGGGTCGCGGTTCTCAAGGGGTGTCCAACAGAGAGGAGGACACATGATGGTCGCACTGCTCACGGTCGCTCTGGCACACGCCGGTCCCGCAGATCTCACCAGCGGAGACTTCGGCACCTGGGAAGACACTCTCGATGCCGAGGACGTGCTCACGCCGGAGGAGCTGGCTGCGCTGGAGGAGCGGGGCGCGAGCGCCATTGTCGGTGGCTGGGACGTGGCCGCCGGTGACTGGGGCGACACGGCGGGCATCGTCTACCGGGGCATGGAGGTCGGCTGCACGGGCACGCTGATCGCGCCGGACCTCGTGCTCACGGCCGGGCACTGCATGGACGGGGTGCTCGGTGTCGTTGTCGACTCGGTGGACATCGGTGACGGCAGCGGCGAGTGGATTCGTGCTCGTCGCTCCATCGCCTACCCGCGGTGGTGGAGGAGCTACGACGTGGGCTTGATCCAGCTCGAGTCCCCGGCCTCCGTGGCACCTCGCACCATCGCCCAAGACTGCATCCTGGACCGCTACATGTACGACGGCGCCGAGATCGCCGCGGTCGGGTACGGCGCCATCGACGAGCGCGGCACTCGCTACGTCGACGAGCTGCAGGAGACCCGGCTCGAGGTCACGGATCACGACTGCTCCACGCGGGACGACGACTGCATCCGCTCGGTGGCGCCGGGCGGCGAGTTCATCGCCCGCGGCGACGACGGCACGGACACCTGCTTCGGCGACAGCGGTGGGCCGGCCTACCTGATGACCGACGAGGGCGACTTCGTGGTCGGGGTGGTCTCGCGCGGCACGCGGGACTCGGGTGCGCGCTGCGGCGCCGGCACCATCTACGTGCGGGCCGACGCGGTGGTGCCCTGGATCGAGGAGCTGAGTGGCTACGACCTCGCGCGCCCCGAGTGCCCGGACGGCCCCCCGCCCGAGGACGGGCTCTCCGACCTGGACGACGCGCCGGGGAACATGCGCATCAACGGGGAAGACATCCGCGGCTGCTCGACTGCCGGTGGACCGGGTGCCCTGGGTGCACTGCTCCTCCTGCTGCCCCTGTTCCGTCGCCGCGACTGACCGTGGCCGAGGTGAGGAGGACGCCAGCCTCGAGTCCTCTTTCGCCCAGCGCCATACTGGCCGTCGCCAGGCCGGCGGCGGTCTTCGTCGTAGACCTCGTTGTGGGGGGACTTTGTTCGATCAATCCGTGCCCTGCGACGAGGGCACCTCGCCGGAGCGGGTGCCCTGCGGCCCGCCCGAGGTAAATGAAGCGGAGAGATGGTGGATATGACCCTTCAGTGGGCCTGAAGCCCGCGGGGGCCACTTGCGGTCGCTGATACCCTCCACGGACTGTGGAGGCGTCGTGCGTAGCGCTTGGATGGTCCTGATCAGCATGGCCTGTGTTCCCGCGGGTCCGAAGGGGGCCGACAGCGGACTGTCCGCCACGACAGCTCCCCCCGCGTCCGTCCCGACGGTGCCGGGCACCGGCGGCACCGGCGGTACTAGCGGCAGCGCCGGAACGGGCGGGACGGGTGGCACCACACCGAGTGGCTCTACCGGGACGGACGACACCGGCGAGCCGGTCCTGGTCGATGTCGTGCCGCTCTACGACGGCTCGACCCCCCTCGAGCCCGAGACCGTCATCGACCGGGGCGATGCCATCGTCACGCGGGTCGGTGACCGCGGGCGTGACCGGCACGCACGAGAGGACGAGTTCCAGAGCTATGACCACTACCTGCCGCAGTACTGGGAGTACCGGACCGCGAGCCTGCGCTTCGTGGACTACGTCGCCAAGGGAGGCTCCACCATCGAGGTGTCGATGGTCTCCGAGTGGCGGCTGAGCATCCCCGAGTTCCGAGCCTGGTACCTGGGACTCGGCACGGTCGCGACCTACTCGGGGAACTACGCGCTGTCCGCCAGCGAGGAGGGCCCGGGCACCTTCGACATCGACCACGTGAAGGTCAGCGACAGCGGGGTGCAGTACAAGTACTCCTTCGTCCTCGACACCGCGTTCGACTTCGGGGCCCCGATTCCGCTCGCCATCGGGCAGACGATGGAGTTCGAGGCCAGCCAGTTCCTCGCGGGCGCGCCCGGGTCGCGGCAGAACTACTACGGCACCACCGGTCTGTACGCGGTGGGGGCCGGCGGGCTGCTGCCGTGGCGGGCGGTCGGGGACTTCTACGACCCGTCCTCCGAGCGCGAGAACAGCCACCCGATCGACGAGGCCGGCTGGCTCGGCGGACGCACGACGCTGCCCTACCAGTACTCGGACGAGCCGGACAACCACTTCATGCAGATGGCGACCAACCTCTCGCCGCTGAGTGCGCAGCCCTTCGTCCGAGGGCGGCGGGTGCACCACACCGACATGGTGAACGGCTCGCACGACGAGAGCCCCGAGAACCCGATCTTCAGCGAGCTCGCCGGGCTGGCGGGGCCTCGGTACGTGCACGCGTCCTGCGATGGCTGCCACCACCGGAACGGCCGCGCCCCGGTCGCGGAGGTCGGGGAGCTGCTGGACGCCTGGGTGTTCAAGATCGGTGCAGCGGACGGCTCGCCCGACCCCGAGTGGGGTGCCGTGCTCCAGCCGCTCGCGACGTCCGGAGTGGGTGAGGGGGACGTGGTGATCGAGCGCTGGGATGAGGCCGATGGTCTGCGCACGCCCGTGTTCAGCTTCTCCGAGGGCCGTCCCGAGCGGGTCTCCGGACGCCTCGCCCCCCAGCTCGTCGGCATGGGCCTGCTCGAGGCCATCCCGGAGGCGACGGTGCTTAGCTGGGAAGATCCCGCCGATGCGGATGGAGACGGGATCTCCGGGCGCGCTAGCCGGGTGATGGACCCCGAGACGGGTGAGCTGCGCCTCGGCCGCTTCGGGTACAAGGCTGGCACCAGCAGCCTTCGGCACCAGGTGGTGTCGGCGCTGAACACCGACATGGGCGTGATGACCAGCGTGCTGCCCGACCCAGACTGTGGTGCGCTGCAGGCCGACTGTGACGGTGGTGCTGAGCTCTCCGACTCCCACCTCGACGACCTCGTCCGCTACGTGGCGCTGCTCGGGGTGCGCGCACGCCGCGACCTCGACGATGCCGAGGCACTCGAGGGCGAGGCGATCTTCGATGACATCGGCTGCGCGAGCTGCCACGTGCCCACGGTCACCACCACGCCACACCATCCGCTGGCTGAGCTGCGGGGCCAGACCATCCATCCGTACACCGATCTGCTGCTGCACGACCTCGGCCCGGAGCTCGCCGATGATCTCGGCGAGGGCGACGCGAGCGGGGCCGAGTGGCGCACCGCACCGCTCTGGGGAATCGGCCTCGGGCCGTGCGTGACGGGAGGCGTCGTCGGGCCCTTCCAGAGTCAGGTCTGCGAGCCACACGCCAGCTACCTCCACGACGGTCGTGCCCGAACCCTCACCGAGGCGATCCGCTGGCACGGCGGCGAGGGAGCCGGCTCCCGCGAGGCCTTCCTCGATCTGTCCGAGGGCGACCAGGCGGCGGTCCTGCGCTTCCTCGGCACTCTGTGACGGCCCACGCCCGTTAGAGGGCGCTCGGAGCGCGGCCCGGGCGCCGCGCCCGCCG
>PKDJ01000171.1 GCA_002862545.1 Pseudomonadota bacterium | reverse complement strand
TCGTGCTGGCCTCGATGCGAATGGCCGCGCCACCCGCACCGCCCTGCCAGCCGGTGTGAGAGCAGCCACCGCCACCGCCGCCGCCACCACCGTGGACGCAGGGGCCAGGCCCACCGCCCTCACCAGCGCCAGGACCGTCACCGGCGATGCCGTCCGACACGTCCTCCACGCGGCCGCCGCCCGAGAAGCCCATGCCGTCGCCGTTCAGCACTCCGCGCACCTCGAGGGCCGTCGCGCTGATCTCGACCCAGTCGACCACGTCGACGTTGCCAGAGACCGTCACGCGCCCGACGTTGCTCAGCACACCCGAGACGGTGTCTCCGTCGACGAGGGCGAGCGGCGCACCACCAGAGTCGCCGCCAAAATAGTCTGTGGCCCATGCATTCCCGGAGGTGCCCAGGGTCACCAAGATCAGCCAGGATCTGCGCCTCACAGCATCCGTCGTGAGCCCTAGCGTAGCCTAGTGCCCTCAGCGGAGAGCAGATGTTCGACAGGTCGACGAGAGCCCCCTTCTGCCTCCTGTGCACGCTGCTCGCGCTGTCCTGCAAGAGCTCTCCCACGGCTCCCGCGTCTCCGACGACATCCACCACGTCAGTCGTGACCGGCGTGAGCACGAGCACAGGGGCCGCCGATCAACTCACCATCTACGCCTGTGACGATCCGGCTCTGGGCCTCGACGAGGCCGGCGAGGCGCTCGTCTCGGTCGGCTTCGGGCGCTGTGCCATGCCCTTCGGCATCCTGATCAGCGCCGACGACGACTTCTCGAAGCCGCACCTGACGATGACCGCGACCATCCTTGCCGAGCTCCTCGATCTCGACCGCGACGGCGCGCCCGACGACTCCGACGTCGCAACCGAGCTCGCCGACTGGCGACGCACCGCCTGGCTGGCGATGCCGAGCGACGACCGCCGCTGGGAAGAGGAGCAGCTCCCCGCCCTGCAGGAGCACCTCGGGTACGACATCATCATCCCGAGCTGGTGGACCGGCAGCTCCTCGGGTCGGCCCGACACCCGCACACAGCAGGTGATGGTCGAGGAAGTCACCCACTTCATCACGCAGTTCGGCTGGTCGACTGTCTACCCGGACGAGCTCGGCGTCAACGGGTGGAGCTCGATCATCGCTCGCGAGACCGAGCGCGCTCGGTGCGAGTGGTGGCAGCATCCCGAGAACGACTGCCCCGACAACCCCGCCCCAAGCCCGGGCGACTGCAGCTACCCCAGCTGCGACGTGGTCGAGTTCTACCAGCAGGTGCTCGTGATGCGGGCAGGCATGGAGCCCGGCTGGCTGGGCATCGGCTTCCCACGCGACCGGGAGGCCCTCGAGGCCCTGCTCTCGGACGAGATCAAGGCCATGATGGACGACCCGGCCTTCCACCAGCCGAGCGAGCCGCTGCAGTTCAGCTACCCCTAGGCGAGCGAGTCGCCTCGACACCGCGACCGGTCAGCGCTCCCGCACGAAGCGCTCGGGCATCTTGGCGTCGACACAAGCGGTGTCGGCGCAGCCCGCAGGCTCCATCGGCTGGTCGGCGTGGGTGCTGCCGAGGGCGCGCACCACCAGCCGCCCGTCGTCCCCGAGCACCTCTTCCTGCATGAAGGCGAGGATCTCGGTGCGCGTCAGGGGCTTCAGCAGCTCCACGAGCTGAGCCTTGCGATCGAAGGTCAGCACGCCCAGGCCGAGGTCACGCTGAAGGTCGCCGGTCTTGTCGTACAGATCGGTCGGCGCCTCCTGGAGGGTCGCGATCAGCCCCGCCTTGTTGGTCTCGAACTCGGCGTCGTCCATCGCCTCCAACGTCTCGGCATAGCCCGCCAGGAAGGCGTCGATGCGCTCGAGGAGAACCTGCGGGGGCGCGACGTTCGACTGGATGCCGACCCCGAGTCCTGCGACGCGGTCACGGCGGTCGTAGCCCCCCCAGACGATGTACCCGAGCTGCTGCTCCGTGCGGAGCTGGGTGAAGGCCGGCGTGCGGATCAGGCTGCCGAGCATCAGCCAGCGGGCCTGGGTGGCGAACTCCTGGTCGTCGGCCTGGTAGATCACGCGAATGGCGGAGTCCGAGTGCTGGACCACCACGTCGCGGAAGACGGTCTCGCCGTCGGGCACCCGCCGCACGTCGATCGGTGCGAGCGCCGCGGGCTCGGCGTCGGCGAAGCGCTCGGACACGGCCCTCCCCAGCGCCTCGGCCTCCTCCGCCGTGGTGTTGCCGTGCACCGCGACCCGGACCGAGACCTTCGCGAACACGCCATCGAGCCACTCCTGGAGCGCCTCGGGGGTGAGGCCCTCCAGGTGGTCGGCACCGTCCTGGTAGTCCCAGTCTGTCGGGTCGAAGGCCTCGCTCAGGGCCCAGTTGACCTGGTTGATCGAGCGCTGCTTCTTGACGTTGCGCCAGTCCTGGACCCGCTTGTCGCGCAGCACGGCAAACCGATCCGCGTCGACGCTGTACCCGACGACCGCATCGACATAGGCCTCCATCACGGGCAGGTGCTTGTCGTCGTAGCCCCGGATCGTCAGCGACAGGCCGTCACTGTCGGGCCCAAAGAACGGCCGCAGCCCAGCCGTGCCGAGCTGATCGCGCATCGGCGCGAGGGCGTCATCGACGAGGTCGGTGAACAGGAGCGCGTTCACGCGGTCGGCGAGACTGCCCGTGGCCGCCGGAGCCACCAGGGTGACCGCTGAGGTCGAGCGCGGCACCTCGAAGGAGGGGTCGAGCAGGTGCCAGATCACCAGCCGGTCGTCGTCGACGAGCTTGGTGGGGATGCCCACCTCGCCCTCGAGGGGCTCGAGCGAGGTGTCTTCGGCGATGTAGGGGTTGGTGTCGGGCAGCCGCAGATCGGGGTGAATCTCGGCCGTCGTCCAGGACTCCATCACCGCCGGGTCCAGGGGCTGGATGCCCCACGGAACGCTGTAGCGGGCCTCCTCCTGGTCGGTCTCGAGGCCGGGCCCGGCCACGAACAGGCGAAGGTTGGAGGGCACGAGGGCATCGAGGTACTCGCGCTCGAGCTCCGGGTCGTAGGCGGTGTAGGTCGCCCAGGCGTCCAGGACGTGCTCGGGCGGGTAGATCTGCAGCGTCGAGACGGCGCTCCGGACAGCCGACGACGGAGCGGGGGCCTCGGCGAACTGGAAGTTCAGCTTCGCGATGGACCGCTGTTGATCCCACCAGGGAGACAGATCGTCTGCCGCCTGGAGCACACGCAGGTACTGGAAGATCACGCCGACAACATCGTCGACGTGTGTGAAGCCGTCCTCGGTCAGCGCGAGCCGCACCTTGAGGATGCTGTGGTCCTCCGTGCCATCCTGGCCGGCCGAGAGGCTCGTGATCCAGCCCTTCGCCGAGAGCACGGCGTGGGGGCTGCCCTCACCCTCCTGACCGACCAGGCTGCTCAGCAACCCGAGAGGGTGCTCCCCGAAGTGCCGCCACTCGGAGGGCACGGGGAACTCCATCTGGAGGTACCGCTCATCGGCGACCGGGATCACGTTGACCCTGACTCCCAGCTGATCCGCCGTGTAGGGTGCCACGGTCTGAGCGGGCGCCGGCTTGCCGTTGGAGGGCACCTGGCTGAAGCGGTCGCGCACCCAGCCCTCGAGGGTGTCGAGGTCCTCACGCCCAATCACGGACACCACCATGCGACTGGCGCTGTACTCCGCGTCGTAGAACGCCCGCAGATCATCCCAGACCGGCCTGCCCTCACGGTCGGCGAGCGTGTCGAGGTTGCCGACGCTGAACTGGGAGAAGCCGTGCTCAGGGTTGGTGGTCTGCCGACGAACCTCCCGGAATCGACGAACCTCGTCCTGCACCTTCAGCTCGTACTCGCTGTTCACCGCCTCCCGCTCACGCTGGACGTACTCGGGGTCGAGCACAGGGGCGATGAAGAACTGCGCGAAGCGATCGAGGGCCTCCTCGAGGTGCGCGTGCTCGATGTCGAAGAAGTAGGTCGTGTGCTCTTGGGAGGTGCCCGCGTTGCTGCCACCACCATGAGACTGCACGAAGTCTCGGTAGCCGTCGACGTCGGGGTACTTCTCGGTGCCCATGAACAGCATGTGCTCGAGGAAGTGTGCCAGGCCCTCGCGATCGGCCGGATCGGTGAACTGGCCGACGTGCACGTCGAGTGCCGCCGCTGCCATGTCGGTGTCGTCGTCGGAGATCAGCACCGCCCGCAGACCGTTGTCGAGCTCAATCAACCGGTAGGCGCGGTCATCCAGCGGCGGCTTGTTCACCTCGATGGCCGACAGCTCGACCGGCGCGGGAGCCACGGGAGGAGCCTTCACACAGCTCGCCAGGACCAGGGACATCGGCAGCATCAGACGCACGAACACCTCGCAGAGCCGCGATGTAACCGAAGGCCTCGGGCCAGAGTCACGATGCGACTCGCGAGGTGCAGCGTCGACCCCGCAGCGTCAGCGGGTCGTCAGGGAATGACCTCGAAGCTGCCGATACCCGGCGAGCTGTCGGTGATCTCGTAGGCCCCCGATGCGTCGGTGCGGGAGGTGAGGCAGTTGTCACCGCGACAGTACTGCACCCGCGCCCCCTCGTACGGAGAGCCGTCAGGACCGGTGATCACGCCGCTCAGCGTGCTGTCACCGTCGCCACCCGCATCCGCCGGCGGGTTGCTCTGGCCCTCGCTGTCGATGAGCACGATGGTGCTGATCAGCTCGAGGTCGCCGTCGAACACCAGGTTGCCCGCACCGTCGTCGGATGCCGTGCCCACCTTGATGTAGCCAGACGCCTCGTAGGAGCCGACCCACAGCTCGATAGTGCCGCCGCTCGGGTCGACGCCGTAGGTGTTGGCGATCGTGACCGGGATGCCCGCGGAGCTGTGGTAGTCGAACGGGCCCATGTACCAGACATCGATCACCGTGCCGTTGAGCTCCACCGGCAGACGGTCGGGCTCGGGGACCTGCACCGCGTCGATCCAGTCCTTGGGGTCGAAGAACATCGGCGGCTCGACATCGTCGAGGCCGACCTCGAGGGTCAGGTTGGTGGCCACCTCGATGGTCTGGCGGTCGGCTGTGAGCATGTGGCCGTCGCCCATGTCGAGGACCTTGGCGTCACGGGTGTTCGCACCCGCCGCGATGGTGTGCGGGATGAAGGCCACGGCGAGTCCACCGGGGATATCCACCTCGGTCTCGGTCGTGGACGTCGTCGTCCCCGCCGTGCCACCGCCAGCCGTGCCACCCGTCGTCGCGGACGTGTCGCCCGTGTCAGAGGCCTTGTCTCCGCCACAGCCGATGAGCGCCAGCGCACTCAGAACCACCAGTGTACGCATCCCCTCTCCTCTTGCTTCGTTGGCGGAGTCTAGCTGCCGCCGCGCACCGTGACTGTAATGAATCAGTGCTGATGCGCGAGCATCGACTCGAGATAGTCCTGATCGACCTCACCCATCTTCACGTGGTGAATCTCACCATCATGCAGGATGAACGTCGTCGGAAACAGGTCGACACCGTAGCGCCGAGCGACCGCCGAGTCCGCGTCGTGGACCACGGTGTAGTTGATGCCGAGCCGCCGCGAGATGGCCGCGAGCCGCTGCGCCGGCATGTCTCGATCCACGCTCACGCCGATCAACGGAACCTCCGGATGGGCGTCGTGAAACCGTGCCAGCTCGGGAATCTCGTGCCGACACGGGCCACAGCTCGTGAACCAGAAGTTCAGGATGGCGGGCCCCTCGTCGATCTGCGCGAGAGACAGCGGCGAGCCCTGGAGGTCGGGCAGCTCGAAGGCCGGAGCCGGCCCGGATGCGCGCGGACCCGGAGCAAGGAAGACACTCCACACGACGAACACGCCGACCACGACGGCGAGGGCGATGCCCCAGTCTCGGGCCAGGCCGAGCCAGAAGGGCTCCTGCTCGGCGATGGTTGGCGATCCGCTCGAGGGCTCCATCACGTCACCGTCGCGCAGCCAGCACGCGCTCGACCGTAGCGACCACCGCCTGGGTCATCGCGTCGACCTCGAGGTTCATCTGGTCTCCCGGGTGCTTGCCGTCGATGGTCGTCGCCGAGCGTGTCTCCGGGATCAGGTGGACGGAGAACGTGTCGCCCTCGACCCGACCGATCGTCAGGCTGATACCGTCGAGGGCAACGTAGCCCTTTGGAAGCACGTGCTTGACGTGGGCCTCGGGCAGCCTGAGCACGAGCTCGAGGTTTGCCTCACGCTCGGTCCGCGACACCACCTCGACCGTCGAGACGACGTGCCCGGAGAGCAAGTGCCCTCCGATCTCGTCGCCGAAGGCCGCTGCGCGCTCGAAGTTGACCTCGTCGCCCACCCGTCTGTCGCCGAGCGTGGTCAGCGCGAGGGTCTCGTCGATGCAGTCGAAGCGCGCCGTCGAATCGTCGAAGGCCACGGCAGTGAGGCACACACCGTCGACCGAGATGGAGGCCCCTCGCGTGAGACGCGCCAGCGCACCCTCGGGAAACCGCAGGCCGAGGGACCGAACGCCCTCGCGATCCTCGACGGTCGCCACGGTGGCCCGCCCCTGAACGATGCCGGTGAACACGCGCTCCTCCCCTCGTTGGATCGGGTAGCCCGCCAAGACGAAGTACGCCCGGGCCGAGGGCCCGGGCGTCTCCGGCGGTGAGCGCTAGCCAGCGCCTTCCGCAAAGTCTTGCATCTCTGCTCCGCCGGTATGCAGACGCCGTGCCAACCGGAAAATATAACCGATAGACTGGTTTCGTCCGTTATTCGAGCATCCAAGTCGCTGCGGGACGCCCTACCACAGACGAAAACCACGACATTGGTGTCATGGTGATCCCTTGGACCCCTGCAGCACGTGCTCATGCCCCACGAGGAAACGGAGAAACCTGCGCTTTCAACCAGTCACTGCATCCCGAATGCACGACATCCATGTCATGGCAGCAGCTGGACGGGCTGGGCTCGGTAGATGAAGGGCTCTGCCAGAGACAGCCCGCGCGCGCACGACGCCTCGGCGGTCCAGGCCAGCGGACCGCCACCCGCGGAGTACTCGAAGAGCGTGCGCATGTTTGCGCAGGTGGCCACCAGCGCACCGCTCTCCACGAAGAAGCCGGACGACTGCCCCGGACACAGAGCATCCAGGACATACTCCTCCTCGATGGTCCACAGGCCTCCCTCCGGGTCGATGTCGAGCACGAGCACTCGACTGCTCGGCTGGGACCGGTTGTCGAAGAGCGAGTACCGCCCGTCGGGGAGCACCTCGACGTGGTGCTGGCCCGCGAAGCCCGACGCGAAGCTGGAGGGTCCTTCGTCGAGCGTCGACGTGAAGGCCCGCGAAGAGCCCCCGACCGCGGTCCAGCTCAGGGAGCCGAAGTCCGCGGACGTCGGGTCCGCGCGCAGCTGAATCAGGCTGTCCTGGCTGTGGATCGACAGCGTCGCGTTGCCCTCGGGGTCGACCGTGATCGCATTGGTGTGGGTGTGGTCCCAGACTCCGAAGCCGAACCAGGGCGTCCAGTACCCACCGACCGGACCAGACGGCGGCTCGAGAGAGACGACATCAGCCAGGTGAATCGTGTGACGGGTGCCCTCCTCGTCCCAGACGTAGAGCCCATCGACGATCATCGGCGCTCCCTCCGGACCCTCGACCTCCTCCGCGAAGACGGCGTAGAGCAGGCCATTCCAGGAGCCCAGATCGTGGTGAATCGGCTGGTCGAAGTCGCCGTCCCGCAGCGACAGCCGACGACGGACGGTGCCGTCGAAGCCAATCTCGAAGATCCACTCACCGCCGACCGTCACCAGCCACGAGCCCTCGCCCGTGTCGCGGAAGCCGCGCACCATCCGTCCGAACACCGGAGCGCCCGTCAGGGGTGCGAAGTCTTCGTACCAGCGCACACGGCCCCGCGTGTCAGCCACCAGCATCAGCGTGGCACCGTCGCATCCGAAGCTGAACCCAAAGAAGTCGAACGAGGCAACCCCCGAGAGGACGAACTCGGCGCGAGCGCCCTCCGGCAGCGGTCCCGTCAGAAAATCCCCGCTGCTCTCTCCACTTCGCCCGACCGGGTGGACGGACCACGTCCAGCGGGTGTCGGCCAGCAGGCCCCACACCGGCACATCCCCCGCCTGCAGAGCCTCGACGGGAAAGACCAGGCTGTCTGCCCCCGCGGTGAAGACGACCTCCCAGTCCGCGACCTCGGCCGCGTCGATGCTGCACGAGGCCCGGAGGACGTTCACCGGATCGGGGGCGCAGGTCGCCGTGAAGGACAGCGGCGCCGACGTGCCCGTGTCGGTGTCCGTGTCGGAGTCGGTGTCCGTGTCGGCGTCAGCGTCCGTGTCGGAGTCGGTGTCCGTGTCGGTGTCGGTGTCGGTGTCGGTGTCGGTGTCGGTCACTGTGGATGACACGTCGCCCGTGTCGGGCTTGGTCCCGTCTCCGCAGCCCAAGACCAACGCCAGAGCCCAGCCAGCAAGCATCCGCTCCCCCCCCGTCGCCTCTTTACCACCTCGTCGGCCGAGCCGCGCTGGCCCTCGACAGCCCAGAGGCCCATACTGCGATGTGCCCCCTGATGACCCCGTACACAGCTGGACGCGTCGTCGCCGGATCGCCCGTGCCATGACGACCCTCGCGGTGTGTGTCGTCGCCGCCACCGGCGTGCTCGTCTTCCGACAGGTCGACACCGCTCCCCGCGTTCGTCGGCTGGACGTTCCGCCCGCCCCCGAGCCCAGGGTGCGGGTCTTCGGTGAGCCAGGTCGTTCCTCCCGACACGGGCCGACGCCGAGGCCCGACACCGGGCTCCCCCTGCTCGACGACGACCCCGAAGTCATGCCGGCCCTCGACGCACTGCGTGCTCGGGGCGCCTGGTGCGGTCCACCGGCGGACGAGCTCGCCTGGGACGAGCGCCTCGCCGACGCTGCGCACGCACAGGCACAGTGGCTCGCGCGGTCTGGTGTTCGTGCCCACGTCACGCCCCGCTCGCCGGTCGGGCGGACGGCGACCATCCGGGCACGCCGCTTCGGCTACCCGGGAGCAGCCGGGGAGGTGCTCGCCTGGGGCCGGGCCTCGGGAGCCGATGCGGTCGACTGGTGGGAGTCTTCCGAGACCCACTGCCCCGTCCTGGTCGACGCCAGCTGGAGGGCCGTCGGCGCAGCGTGGCACGACGACGTCTGGGTCGTGAAGCTCGGCGATCGCTGAGCACGAGCGGCGCCGGGGCAGAGGCCCCGACGCCGCCAGAGTGACTGACTCTGTCTAGAACTGTGCGGTGTTCGTGATCTCGCAGGTCAGCAGGTCCACGAACTGAATGTGCATTCCGCAGGCCGCAGGGCCCACCGACGGCGTGAAGTGCAGCTCGCCGTCGCCGTCGTAGTCCGTGAAGGTGGTGACAAAGTTGGGGGACGACAGACCCGTGACGACACCGGCGCAGGGCCCGGCGAGGATGGGATCGCCGCCCAAGCCAGCCGACGTGATGACGGCCACATCACCGCCAGGCGTGATGTCCAGGACGTCGACAGCGCTAGCACCCGGGCACGCCCCGCCGATGCTCACGCTCGGACCCGCGACCGCTCCACAGTCGAGCTCCAGCTCCACCTCGATGTAGTCGCCGATCTGAGTCCGGAGGTTGCCGTCCGCACCCGGTCCACCCAGGAGCTGGACGAAGTCCGCGCCGAAGGTGATCTCGCTGGTCTCCCACTCGAGCGGGTCCATGTTGGTGGTCACGGAGCTCAGGCCAATCACGCTGCCCAGGGAGCCGTCCGCACACACCGGCTCGAGATCGCCCAGGGTGAGCCAGGGTGTGTCGTCCGCACCAAATCCGAAGTCCTGCAGGGCCGTGAAGTCGATCCGCCAGGTGGTGGCGCTCACGTCCACATCGAGGCGCCCAGCAGGACCCGCCATGCACAGGTCGGGGCCCGCGCCGATCCACTCGTAGCCGGGCACCACCATCTCGGAGTTCACGCAGCCCGAGGTCCCATCCCCGAAGTCCAGCTCCACGCCGTCCGCGTCATCCTCGAGGGTGCCATCGCCCGCGGGCGGACACGAGAAGTCGATGTCGAACTCGACGAACGTGCCGGCCGCGATGAAGGTCTCGGAGTCACCACCGAGGCCATACGGGTCCGCCGTGATCTGGACCTCGTGGTCGCCGAAGGCCACCTGGTGCGACTGCCACTCCAGCGGGTCGAAGTTGGTCGAGACGTTGGAGATGCCGACGACCGTACCCAGCGAGCCGTCCGGGCAGACGGGGTCGAGGTTGTTCAGGGTGTACATGGTGTACGGCTCGAGGGTGATCCCGTCGGTGTAGTACCGGTGCTCACCCGTGAAGTCGAAGCGAACGTGGCCTGCGGACACGTCCACGTCGATGTCGAACGAGCCCGGCACGTCGGGGAATCCGAGCGCGACACCGGCATCGACGTACTCGACACCGGGCTCTGTGACCACGGCGTCGACCAGGTAGCCGGCCGTGCCGTCTCCCCAGTCGAGGGTGACAGTGTCACCCAGGAGACTGGCGTGTGCAGGACCCACAGCAAGCAATGCAATCAACGAAAAACAAGCTCTGGACATGATGCATCCTCTCATCGTGTCGGTTTCACAGGCCCCCGGCCAGGGCCCCCGTCCCAACGAGCAAGGGAAGCGACAGCCGCTCTGGCCGGGTACGGTCTCAACCTAGAGAGAGGTGTGCCCGCGGTGACCCTTCATGGTTCCTACGCGGGCTGCGACGCGCGAGTGGCCCGCGCGCCGAGCCAGGCATACGTCCTGGAGCATGCGACAGCTGCTGCCCCTGCTCCTCCTCTCCTTGTTCGCGTGTGGCGGCAGCGCCGACCCCGACGCTGACGGTGACGGATTCCCGGCCTCGGAAGACTGTGACGACCGTGACGAGCGGGTGAATCCAGGTGCTGTGGAGCGCTGCGGTGGTGGCGACGAGGACTGTGACGGGCTGGTCGACGCGGAGGACGACGACCTCGCCGACGGCAGGCCGGCCTGGCTCGATACCGACGAGGATGGCTACGGCGACGCCCAGGCACCCACGACGGTCTGCACCTTCGGCGACGGGCTTGCCTCCAACGCAGACGACTGCGACGACACCAACGCAGACATCAACCCCGCTGCAGTCGAGACCTGTGGAGGCGGTGACCAAGACTGCGATGGCTTGTTCGACACAGATGACCCGAGCCTGGTCGACGGCGTGGTGGTGTACGACGACGCCGACGGCGACGGCTTCGGACCGGCCGGCGGCGGCACCTTGGTCTGCGACGCCCCATCCGACAGCGTCCTCACCGGAGGCGACTGTGACGACGCCGACCCGGCACGAAGCCCCGGCGCACTCGAGGTGTGCAACGACATCGACGACGACTGCGACGGGCTGATCGATCTCGACGATCCCGACGGCATCACCGGCGCAACCTGGTACCGCGATGGTGACGGCGACGGAGCAGGCGACCCAGCCTTCCCCGTGGTCACCTGCGGACCCTTCGACGGTCTCGTGCTCAACGGCGACGACTGCAACGACGCACGCGCGGACGTGGCTCCTGGTGCCGACGAGATCTGCGACCGCCGCGACAACGACTGCAACGGACTCGTCGACGGTGACGACCCCGGGCTGGACGACGGACTCCCGTTCTACGCCGATGAGGACGGCGACGGGTATGGCTCGGCCGACGACATCGTGGTCACCTGCGAGCGGCCTCCCGGCTACGTCGACAACGACCTCGACTGCGCCGACGACCAGCGCCTGGTCAACCCAGGCCGCGACGAGATCTGCGACGACGGCATCGACAACGACTGCGATGGGGCCGTCGGCAGCGACTGCCTGGGCCTCACCGGACGCGAGGTGATCGACGACCTCCTCGCCGGCACCGACGGTGGCTCCCAGTCTGGCGCCTCGCTCTTCGCCTTCGATGACGGTGACGGCCTCGGCGACATCGCCGTCGGCTCGCCTGCCTACGAGGGTGCAGGCCGCGCGAGCCTCCTCCTCGGGCCTCTCCTCGACCGCGCCGACCTGACGCCCGAGGTGGCTGTCGACGGTGAGGAGGGCACGGCACTCGGCGTCGCCACGGCCTGGTCCGCCGACCTCGACGGCGATGGCGCCCCGGACTGGATCGTGTCCGCACCCGAGGCGGGTGAGGCCGGGCAGGTCTACCTGTTCTCGGATCCGCTCAGCTCGTCACCCACGAGTCCCGCGGACGCCACGGTGGTGCTCGACGGCCCCGATCCGGAGTCCCTAGCCGGGTTCTCCCTCGCCACCCTCACCGTCGATGCCGAGGGCACGCCCGGCCTGCTCGTCGGCGTTCCACTGGCCGAGGCACCGTCCGTCAACGGCGGCGAGGCCTACGTCCTGGCCAGCCCCGTGACCAGCGGCGCACTCGCTGACGTGGCCATCGGCGTGCTCCGGGGCGTGAACCTCGACCACGAGGCCGGAACCTCGGTCGCGGCGGGCGATCTCGACGGCGACGGCGTCGACGACGTGGTGATCGGCGCGCCCTATGTCGCACTCGGCAAGGGCACGGCCTACGTCGTCGCGGGCCCCGTCCCCGCCGATCTGCCGCTCAATGCCGGAGAGGGCGTGTGGTCGGGCCTCGTCGTGGGTGATGCAGCAGGAACGTCCGTCGCCGTTCCCGGCGACGTCGACGGCGATGGCCGCCACGACCTGCTCGTCGGAGCCCCCGGCTCCAGCCGAGGCGCCGACGGAGGCGGCACCGCCTACGTCATCGTCGGTGATGTCATGGCGGGGATCACCAACCTCAATGGCGCCGACGCGATCTTGGACGGCGCGCAGGCTGGCGAGGCCGCGGGCAGCAGCCTCGGCGCGGTCGACACCACCGGAGACGGCATCCTCACCCTGCTCGTCGGCGCACCAGAGCGGGACGATGTCGGCGACGGCGACGGCGCGGTCTACGTCGTCTCGTCGAGCGTTCGCGGCGTGATGACGCTGGACGCCGCCGACGGAACCCTCGTGCCCGGCTCGTCGACCAGCAGCCTGGGCAGCGCCATCAGCCCACTCGATCTCGACGGCGACGGACTCGGTGACATCGCCATCGGCGCCTCTCGCGACGACTCGGGGGGGTTCAACTCCGGCGCGGTCTACCTGTGGCGGAGCCTCGGCGGCGGCCTGTAGCCTCGACCCTACGGGCCGCGTCGCGAACCCTCGGGTTCGGCATGGCGTTACCGTCAGCCTGCGCTCGGGGGAAGGCAGACCTCACTCGGATCGAGGGGGTAGAGACTCGGGATCTTCTCGACCCGCCACATGTTCACCCCGCTCGGGGCAAGCTCGCTCGGCAGCGAGACCCGAATGTCGAGCAGCACGTCCTCCGGACGACTCGGGTGCTGCTCCACGACCCGAGCCCGCGACGCACCACCCGGCTCGTCTCGCAGGATGCCGTAGTTGCGGAGGATGTTTCCCGAGAGGGGTTGGTAGTCCGCATCGCCGACCACAGCGGCGTACAGAGGGCCCGTGGCCGTCTGCTCGAGGGTCCAGAGGTGCTCGACGGTCCCTGCCGCGTCGTCGACCCGCCACGCGATGGCCCGCGACGACACCGGCGAGAGCGGTTCACCGTCATAGGGCGTCCGGCCGTTGTTGTGGTTGTCGAAGACGATCAGCGTTCCATCGGGCAGCAGCTCGGGCGCGTGGTGATGGTAGGCCCAGTCCGCTCCACCGATGGGCTCCAGGAGCCGGTCCGCCCACGGCGAACGCCAGCCGGCGGGATCACCGAGAATCCAGGCCAGCTCCCCATCCGGATGAACCTTGACGAGGGCATCCTGGTGCCGCGCCGAGATGATCCAGCCACCGTCTCGCGGATCGACCGCCAGCCCGTTGGCGTGAGCCCAGTCCGCTCCAAGCGGCGTCCGCTGCAGGCTGTCGAAGCTGATCCGCGTGGTGTCAAGCACGTCGACGAGCGAGATGCGCTCCAGCACCCGACCATCCGCGTCGAAGCGAACCGCGAGCTGATCCCGCACATCTGCAGCGCCAGCAGGCTGTGGGTCGTCGTAGGAGTCGGGGTAGGCGTCCACGGCCCGGAGCTCTGACGACAGCGCCACGTAGGTGCCATCCTCCAGCGGGTAGCCCTCATGGTGGAGCCCGTCCGGAACATCCAGAGGCACCTCGGCGTACGGCGAGGGCCCGATGTGCCTCGAGAGCGTCCCGCAGAGATCCCACTCCATCAGATCGCCCGCGACCAGCCCGACCAGCTGCCCTCTCGGACCGATGCGCAGGTCACCGACCGGGGGCTCAGCCTCGATCCACAGCACCGGCACGAGGTCTTCGTCCAGGACCACGATGGCACTCGGCACGTCCTCGTCATTCGCCCGCAGCCCAAACAGGAGCAGTCCAGGCTCTACCTCCGCCGGCTCGTGAGCCAGGATCTCGACGACCGGCACCGCGTCGGGGAACGGCGGGACGACGAAGCGCTGCGGAGCCGACTCCCGAGACGACGGAGCCCGAGCCACCACGCTGACCTCGCGCTCAGCCGCCAGGCCCAGGAGCGGAAGGACGTGGGTCTTCGCGACGCGCTGCGTCGGCACCGACCAGGTGCGCACGCCATCGTCGACCTGCAGCGTCACGGGCGTCGCCTCCGGACTCGTCACCTCGACCCACTGCAGCCCGTGCACGCCGGGAGACGCAGCATCGAGGAGCACGACCTCCGGTCTCCACTGGGTCGGCTCGACGCACCCCACCAGACCGACCAGGACCCGCAGTGTCCAGCGCATGCATCTCCGGCTGAGGCTTGATGGGGCGCTCCTTAACCAGGCGGACTCCGCACTTGCGCACAGCCCAGGGGACGGTCACGGCTCCCACTCCCTCGCGCCACGCCACGCGCCTGAAAGGGGCCACCACGAGCCCACGTGGTGTCGAGATGCGTGGAGCCAAACGACCGCCGACGCTTGTTTCAGCTGTTCGACGCCCTCTGCGACGCCCCCCCGTCGAGCAGCAGGCCGTGCTCCCAGGCCTCGATGACCGCCTCCGGTCCACCCTGAAGTCCATGCTCGCCGACGAGACAGCGCGCTCGGCAGCTCGGGCGCCCCCAGACGCCCCGACCCGGGAGTATGGCCTTGACCGGGTGCGCGCTCGAGAGACGCTGGGGCCACTCGTCGACGCCCTCGAGGCCGGCGACCGCACGAGCCCCCCAACAGAGGCCACCGAGCACGCCGGAGGGTGATACCGGTGGGGCCCACACGGAGGTCTCCATGTCTCTCGAGATGCTCGATGCCGGCCTGCGCAAGGATGTCGCCGCCCTCGTCTCCAGCGGCCGCGCGAAGGATCCCGAGCGCGTGATCGTCGATGTCGTCCCTCCCGCGGACGGTCGCGGCCCGCGCTACCGACTCGCGGGGTCCTCCCTCGACTTCATCCGGATGAACAGCAACAGCTACCTGTCGCTCTCTCATCACCCCGCCGTCCTCGAGGCGGCCGACGCCGCCACCCATCGATTCGGAGCCGGACCAGGCGCCGTCCGCTTCATCGACGGCACCTTCCAGCCCCACATCGACCTCGAGGCACGCATCGCGGCCTTCTGTGGTCGTCCGGCCGCCAAGATCTTCAACTCGGCCTACACGACCAACCTGGGCGTGGCCCTCGCCATCCAGAACAAGCAGACTTTCTGGATCGGCGACGAGCTGAACCACAACTGCATCATCCGGGCGATGCGCATTGCCCGCGTGCCACGCAGCCACAAGGCCATCTTTCCGCACAACGACATGGGTGCCCTCAAGGCCGCCATCGAAGGCGTCCCCGATGGGGTCGAGCGCGTGGTGGTGATCTTCGACGGCGTCTTCTCGATGCGCGGAGACCACGCGCCCATCGACGCGATCAACGAGGTCCTCGCACCTCACCGCGAGCGCTTCGCCGAGGGTCTCGTCACGATCGTCGACGACTCCCACGGCATCGGCGCCTACGGGGCCACGGGTCGCGGCACCGAGGAGATCTGCGGTGCCCAGGCTGACATCGTCGTGGGCACCTTCGGCAAGGCCTTTGGTGTCAACGGCGGCTTTGTCGCCGCGAGCGAGGCGGTGGTGGAATCGGTCCGACAGAAGGCCGACACCTACATCTACACCAACCCCCTCTCTGCAGCCGACTGCGCGGCAGCCACAGCCGCCGTCGAGATCGCCGACAGCGCCGAGGGGCGGGCTCGCCTACAGAACGTCCAAGACCGCATCGCTCAGTTCCGCGCCGGACTCGACCGCCTCGGCATGGAGAGCATCCCCGGCGAGCATCCCGTGGTGCCCCTGATGGTGCGCGACACCGAGCGCACCCGCAGGATGGTGCAGGGCTTCTCCGACAACGGTGTGCTCGTGGTGGGACTGAACTTCCCCGTCGTGCCCGAGGGTGACCAGACCATCCGCTTTCAGATCAACGCCGCCCACACGGAGCGCGACATCGACGAGGTCCTCGCCGTGCTGGCGCGCATCCGCTGAGCAGCGCCTCCGAACCCGACGACAGCAGTCGGGCAGGAGGGGCCAAGGGTCGCCTGCAGCGCGAACCCGTCACAGGCGGCGCAGCGCCACCGGACGCAGCAGCTCCACACCCCGCCTGGCTCACGCCGAAGGGCGCTCGCTCGGCCGCCGAGTGGACTAGGTCTTCGTCAGGCGCCCCTCTCGCGGAGTCGACACGAATGGATCTCAGTCTCTCCTGCATCCGGTGGACCTCCCCGCAGACCGTGCTCGGAGTTCTCCTGCTCGGACTCACGGGCTGCGGGTCTCAGGCAGCCGCCCCCACCGCGCCCCTGGCAGCGGCGCCGCCGGGCTTCTGGGACCACTGGGGTGACGGACGCGCCGAGCTCGCCGGCTACACGCTCACCCAGCCCCGCTACGGACAGCACCGACGCGGAGAGACGGTGCTCATCACCGTCACCGAGGACTTCACGGCCCGCGGGAGGGTGAAGTCGAGCGGCGCTCACGGCGACGAGTACCCGGTCCTCAAGCTCAACGAGGCCCGTGACTTCCAGACAGGCCTGTACGACTACAACGTCATGACCAGCGTGTTCGCCCGCCTCGACGGGGTCGAGCCCTTGGGCCTGCCCCACAAGCTGACGTTCTCGATGCAGGAGTGGTGCGGGCACGTGTACGAGGAGATCAGGCCGCATCCCGAGCGCCTGTCGCAGATGACCTACAGCTACTTCGACGGCGAGTCGGTGGCCGCAGCCAGGCACGAGGTGCCCGCAGGCGCCGTGGTCGCCGACATGCTGCCCTTGCTGGTGCGCGGCCTGACCGGCGAGCTGCTCGGCCCGGGCGAGACCCGAGCGGTGCCCTGGCTCGAGAGTGCGACCGACCGGCGTCTGCACCATCGCCCACTCACTTGGGGAGAGGCGACGATCCGGCGGGGCGAGAGTCCCGAGACCAAGACCGTCCCCGCGGGCACCTTCACCGTCGAGACCTGGACCGTCTCCATCGAGGGGGGCGTGACGACCACCTGGTGGGTCGAGTCCGACGCACCGCGGCGACTGGTGGGGTGGGAGCGCTCCGATGGTGAGCAGGCACTCCTCACGGGAGTCACGCGCCGGGCCTACTGGAAGGACGCCGCAGAGGGAGGCGAGGCACTCCGGCAGGAGCTCGGACTGCCCCAGCGTGCGTGGCCCGAGCAGCCCTGACCCCTGCGGAGCCTCAGCCAGGCGTCGCCGTGTGAAGCACGAAGGTGGCCTCGGCGGTCACCTCGCCCTCGGGACCGTCGCAGCTCCAGGTGCGCACCTCCTGCCAGGTCAGAGAGAGGCTCCGCGCTCCCTCCTTGAGCCCGCTCGCCAGGTGGTCCGAGGTCCACGTGCAGCCCTCGACCTCCGCAGCCCTCGGCCCGATTCGGGAGCCCTGGGCCTCGACGCTGCCCTGCGCGTCGTAGCGCACGTACCGCAGGCCGTTGCGCGTCTGTGCCGTCTCCCACCACTCACTGCGACCATCATCGAGCGTGAGGAACCACCTTGCCCAGGTCCAGCTCTCCGACTCGCGCACGTCGTACAGCTCAAGGGTCTGTGGCTGTCCATGATCGGTGGCTCCGCCGAGCGCCCCGGCCGCTGCGATGGCACCGAGTGAGCCCGCGACGGACTGACCATGCGCCTCGGCCGCCACCAGCTCGACACCGTCACAGTCCGCACTCACCGCGAGTGCGTCGACCGGCTCGGAATCGGCGTCGGTCCACACACGAATCGTGGCCTCAGCTCCTTGGCACGCGAGGACGTAGGAGCCGACGCAGTCACCGCAGGGGAGCGCCTGGGCCCCTGTGTCGATCGTGCTCGCTGGAGGCTGCGCGCTCTCAGGCCGGGGCCCCACGTCCCGCGGGCCGTTGCAGGCCAGCAGCGGGAACATCCACATGACCGTGGCAGCCCTGAGAGCCACCTGGTCAGCGGACCCGTTCGTTGAAGAACGTCCAGGCGTGAGCCGTCGCGTCGAAGGGCATCTTGGAGTTCGTGATGGGGCTGGGCCACTTGTGGCCCCAGCCCTGCAGCACGCAGAGCGTGACCGGGTTGCCGCCAGTCCAGGTCGAGCACGTGCGCTTGCCCTCTCGTTCGACCTCGTCGGGCTCACGCACCGGCGTCGTCTGGCCCGCATTCCACACGTGCGCCATGTCGCCGATCGTCTCGGGACTCTGCGCTCGCTTGTAGGCATCCGCCGTGCCCACGTACGCCAGCATCCAGCGGCCTCGAGGCCGGCACTCCGGTGCCTTCAGCGAGCCTGCATGCGTCATGACCGCGTCGGGGGCCTCGCTCTGGCAGGCCCAGCGCGCCGCCATCTGTGCGCCGTTGGAGAAGCCGACGGCCAGGGTCTTGCTCGCGCAGGCGTTGGCATCGACCCAGGCGGAGACCGCGTCCAGGAAGGCGGTGTCGTCGCGCCCCTCGCCGTCCTTCAGGGTGCCGTTGTCCCACAGCGGGCCGATCTGTGGCACGTCGATGGCCTGGGGAACGACGAGCAGACCGCCATCACGCGCGATCACCTCGTCAAAGCCGGTCTGTCCGACGACCTTCTGCGCGTTGCCTCCGGCTCCGTGCAGCAGGACCACAGTGCGTCGTGGACCTGACTGGCCCGGCTTGCCGTACAGGTCGACCGGGTAGGACGTGTCGCCGAAGGGCACCTGCACCGTCACGGGACCACTGCTCGCCTGCCAGGCGCCACAGGGCCCGTCCGACGAGAACGAGAACTCGCCCGCCCCCGCACCAGGGAGCGAAGGGATGGAGGCGCCGCCTGGCCCGTAGGCGACCGGGTCATTCGCGAGTGCATGCAGGATGAGCGCCATCCACATCGGCCAACCTCCATCCCAGGGACGAGACCTTTCGCATCGTATTCGATGCGGCGCGGCGCGCCCATCCGCACCAAGCCATCCCGGATGTCCTCGATCTAGAGCGTGCCGCGACGCTCCTGATCGCGCTCGATGGAGCGGAACAGGGCCCCGAAGTTCCCCTCCCCGAAGGCCAGGTGGTTCTTTCGCTGGATCATCTCGATGAAGATGGGGCCGATCAGGTTCTTGGTGAAGATCTGCAGCAGGTAGCCCTCGTCGTCACCGTCCACGAGCACCTGATGCGCCCGGATGCGCTCGGGGCTCTCGGTGACCCCGGGCACTCGCTCGAACACCTCGGCGTAGTAGGCGTCGTCGATGTCCAGCGTCTCGATCACGCCCTCGTCCATCGAGTCGAGCGAGCCCAGCAGGTCGTCGGTGAGGAAGGCCAGGTGCTGGATGCCCGGGCCGTTGTACTCCCGAAGGTACTCCTCGATCTGCGACTTCTCCTCGCTGCCCTCGTTGATCGGGATGCAGAAGCTGCCATCCGGTGAGCGCAGGGCGTAGCTGGTGAGGCCTGTCTTCGCGCCGCGGATGTCGAAATAGCGGACCTCCGTGAAGCCGAAGACCTCCTTGTAGAAGGTCGCCCACTGCTCCATGGTCCCCTTCACCACGTTGTTGGTCAGGTGATCGAGGCGCAGGAAGCCATGACCCGGAGTGAGCACCGGCGCCTCGTGGGGGACGAGCTGCCTGTCGAAGAGCTGCCCATGGGAATCCTCGGGCCCGAGGAAGGTGATCAGAGACCCTCCGATGCCGTGGATTGCCGGCGCATCGACGGTCGCGCGGCGATCAGCGGTGGGCTCGAAGGGTCGGGCACCACGAGCGACCGCAGCGGCAAAAGCAGCCTCGGCATCGTCGACGCGCCACCCCATCGAGGGAATGCTCGCACCATGCTGCCTCGCAAAGTCGGCCGCGTAGCTGCCCGCCTGGCGCGACACGAGGAACCGGATGTCGTTCTGGACGTACAGCTCGACAGCCTGCTCAGGATGCCGCCGCACACGAGAGAAGCCGAAGGCGAGGAAGAGCTGGTCGAGCCATGCTGGCTCGGGGGACGCGAACTCGACGTACTCGATGCCGCGAAGACCACAGGGGTTGTTCTCACGCATGACGGCCCTCCTCTGCTGTGCAGACGAGAGCCTCCTACGCCGACACTCCATCGCTCGTCAGCGGAATGTTCGGCACGACTTTATCGATTTTTTCGATACTCTGAGCCTAGTTCAGACTCACGGCGAGGGTGGTCTTCTCACCCCCTCGGGTCAGCTCGAAGCTGAGCAGATCGGTGTCGACCGCTGCCTGGTAGGCATCCATCGCCTGCTGCACCGTGGTCAGGGGCAGCTCGTTGACCGCATGCACGATGTCGCCGTTCTGAAAACCCATCTGCTGACCCAGAGAGCCCTCCTTGAGACCGGAGAGCCGGTACCCGTCGAAGTCCCCGGCCTCGTTGCGGTGCAGCACTGCGCGCGCCTCCCGAGTCACCCCAGACAGGTCGAAGTCTTCAGCGAGTGTGAGCGTGACCGTCCCATCGTCGGAGCGGCTGACCGACCATGCTGCATCCTCGACTTCGCCCGATGCCTTCCGCTTCTTCTTGCCCTTCTTCGTCTTGGCGGGGGCCTCTTGGACCGTCTCGACAGCAGCCTCCTCCGCCGGAGGCGGCTCGATGGCCTCTGGGGTCGTCGTGCACGCGATCAGTAGTCCAAGCAGCCACATGGGTGAGCCTCCGTGTGCAAGGCAGAGCTGCAGCACTCGTGCCAGCCGATTCGGTGCTTCAGAGGGCCCCAGAGGTCGGAGTTCCTGACAGGCTGTCACTTTCTGCAGGAGGCGAGCACAAACCGCTGCCATCACGTCAACGCGCGACGCGGAGATGGGGTGTGCACGGCCTCTGGTGGCCCTGCCTGCACCCCTCGGCGACTCTCGACGACGCCGCAACGGTACGCCGACACGCACGATATTCCCACTGCCAATCCTGCAGGACGACCGCGACGGGACAGCCACTCCGCTTTCCCTGCTGCGGATCCCGAGACAGCCGGCTACTGTCACCGCCCGAATTCGAGGAGGCCTCGTGCGCGCACTGCTGCCCCTCGTCCTGTTGGCGGGCTGCACCGAGTACGGCTTCACCCGCTTCGACAACAAGGACGACTTCCGACAGGATCCCCCTGCCGAGGTCGACGTGCTCGTCATCGTCGACAACAGCTTCTCCATGCAGCCCTACCAGGAGCAGCTCTCAGGCAACTTCGACGCCTTCGTCTCGTTCTTCGAGGAGGCGAATGTCGACTACCGGATGGGGGTGCTCACCACGAACACCCTCGACTCCGACCACGGAATCTCCAACGGCTGCACCGCTGATGAGGTCGGTGAGATTCCACCTGCCGGCGAGCTCGTCGGCAGCACCTACATCACCCCCGACACGCCGAAGGCCGACAAGCTCTTCGCCGATCTCGTTCAGGTCGGCATCTGCGGCGTCGGCCTCGAGATGGGCTTCGAATCGGCCTGGCGCTCCCTCAAGATCGACACGCCGCTCAACAAGGAGTTCCGTCGACCCGACGCCAGCCTGTCGCTGCTGTTCGTCTCCGACGAGGAAGACGGCTCTCCGCTGCCCCCGCGCACCTACGTCGACCTGATCCGCAACGAGATCGGCGCCATAGACGACCGCAAGCGCTTCAACGTGTCGGCGCTCGTCTACACCGACGGTGAGGAGTGCAAGCCTGCCCAGCGCGAGGCGGCGACCCCTGGGGAGCGCTTCCGCTCCGCCGTGAACGCCACCGGCGGCGTCCTCGGGGACATCTGCTCGCCCGACTACGACATCCTGCTCACCGACATGTCCCTGGCCGCCGCGCGCCTCACCGAGGTGTTCTTCCTCGCGGACGAGCCCGACCCCGGCACCCTCGAGGTCTCCGTCGACGACGTGATCTGGCCCTGTGACGACGGCAGCTGGTCCTACGTTCGGGAGATCAACGACGGCGAGGACTCCCCCGCCATCCGCTTCTCGCGTTCGTCCCTGCCCCCCGCGGGTGCCAACATCTCGGTGCGCTACAGCCGCGGCAGCGGCGACGTGACGGCCTTCTGCGTCGGGGGCTCCGCCACCGGCACCACCGAGGAGGGCGCATGAGCCGCATGATCGGTCTACTCCTCCTCTTCGCTTGTGGTGGCGGCGAGCCCGAGGTCCCCGATGACTGCGTCAACGGTGATCCGTGCGACCCCGGGCAGGTGTGCGTCGATGGCACCTGCCGCGTGGCTGACTGCACCTCTTCCGAGATCTGCCCGTTCGGCCAATACTGTGACACGAGCGCCTTCACCTGCGTTGACGGCTGCGAGGCCGACGAGGACTGCCTCGCCGAGGAGGAGTGCAGCGGCGGCACCTGCAGCCCCCGCGAGTGCCTCGAGACCCAGCGGGACTGCCCGATGCTGTCGTTCTGCGAGGACGGCAGCTGCGAGGGTGTCAGCACCCAAGACTGGTGCGGCCCCTGCGCCTCGAACGACGACTGCAACGACGGGTTTGCCTGCGTCATCTTCGACCCGGACAGCCGCTTCGGCACCTGGTGTGTCACCGAGTGCGCCACCAGCGAGGACTGCCCGAGCGGCCTGAGCTGTCTCACCCTCGACTTCGGCGGGGGCGAGCTGCGCAACGTCTGCTACACCGACTGCGAGCTGCTCTACGACAACGGACTCATCGAGTAGCCCTCACTCTCGGATGGTCGCACGCTCGACACGATCGAGCTTACGGAACCTCCGGAGGTAGTCCTCCCCGAGCGCACGGATCTGCCGCTGCTCGGGGCCTCGACCGCCGGGTGGCGCGTCGCCGTACTTGTGAAACAGTCCGTCGATCGCCTCCATACCTTCGACCACCTCCGCGAAGGGCGCGAAGCCATGACCATCGAGGGATGGATTGTCGACGAGGTTGACGAACACCTGCGTGGTTCGCCCGCCCGGGCCAGTGGTCGCGAACGACAGGCGACCCCGGCTGTTGGTCTGGGTGACGACATCATCCGGGAAGCGCTGCTCCCGCCAGGCGGCCGAGACCGCCGGATCGGTCGGCAGTCCGAACTGAGCGACGAAGCCCTTGACGACCCGGAAGAAAGGAACGCCGTCGTAGACTCCCTCCGAGACGAGGCGATGAAAGCGATCCGCCGCCAGAGGCGCCCAGGCCCGATGCACCCGCACCACCACCGGCCCCTCCGTCGTCTGGAGGGTGACGTCGTAGGAGCGCGGAGCGACCGGGTCGGCCGCGAGCGCGAGCGAGATCAGCCAGGCGAAGATCACGAGCCCTCCGTGAGTGGTGCTTACTGGGGTGAGGCCACCTCACCGCCCACGGCATGGCGCTGATCGTCCGGCTCGGAGCGGTCGAACACCTTAGCGCCCTCGATCCAGGTCTGCTCCACGTGTGTCCAGACGCTGAAGGGGTCGCCTGAGAGCACGACGAAGTCGGCGTCCTTCCCAGCCTCCAGGCTTCCGAGGCGGTCGTCGAGGTGGATCATCCGGGCGGGCCCGAGCGTGAGCGCCTCGAGTGCCGCCTCCCGCGACATGCCGCCACGAACCCCGAGTGCTGCCATGCGCAGGAACAGCCGAGAGTCCGTGATGGGATCGTCGGTGTGAAACGCGACCGGGACGCCCGCCTCCTCCAAGATCGCCCCTGTCTCCAGGCGAATCTCGAGGGCTTCTTCCTTGCCACCCGGGGCGTCGACCAGGATCAGCGAGCAAGGCAGCTGGGTCTCGGCCAGCAGGTCGACGAGCTTCCAGGCCTCCGAGACATGATGCAGGACCACGTCGAGCTCGGGACGCTCCTCGACGAGCCGCGCGATCGTCGCCACGTCGTCTGCCCGATGGGTGTGGAAGTGCACGGTTCGAGCACCAGAGACCACCTGCGCCAGGCCGTCAGCCGTTGGGTCAGGCTCGGGAGGCGTCCACTTCTTCCGGGCCCGCTGATCCTCGGGGGGGCTCACGGCTCCGAGGCGGGCAGCGCCACGCCGCAGTGCCTCGCGCTGCAGGTAGGCCGCCCCCATGCGACTAGACGGGCCTCCTCCGCCCTGCGGATTCGTGCCGTTCGCCATCTTCATGCCACCACAGATGCCCCGGCGCTTCGGGGCCTCCACGGGCACAGCGAGGGGGTCGTCGACACACAGCAGCAGGTCGTCGACGACCGGCGACTGCCGCAGCTTGAGGTAGGCGGTCTGCCCGCCCATCAGCCTGCCCGAACCCGGCATCACGTTGACGACGGTGATGCCGCCCGCGCGCGCTCGCTGCAGGCTCGGATGCGTCGGGTCGATGGCGTCGACAGCCGAGACACCCGGCTGAATCTGGTCGAGGTGCTCGTGGAGGCGCCCGCCGCCGATGTGGCTGTGGGTGTCGACCAGTCCTGGGATGATGACCTTGCCCGTCACGTCGACCGTCACGGCATCGGGAGGCACCTCGCCCACGTGCACGATCCGGCCGTCGTCGACCACGAGGGCGGCCTGGACTGGCGGACCCGAGACCGGGTGAATCGTGGCCCCCACGAAGGCCGTGGGCGCTGCGAGAGCGAGGCTGGTCCAGAGAATCATGGGGCCGCATCTCCACCTGTAGCGAAGCGGACCTGCTCGGGGTCGGCGCGATCGAAGACCCGCACGCCATCCACCCAGGTCTGCTCCACGAGGGTCCACGCACTGTAGGGAGGCCCAGAGAGCACCACCAGGTCGGCCTCCTTGCCGACCTCGAGACTGCCCGTGCGTTCATCGATGCCCATGAGCTGTGCCGGCACGAGCGTCTGCGCACGCAGCGCCACCTCGGGCGCCAGACCACCGCGCACCGCGAGGCCCCCCGTCCGCAGGAACAGCCTGGAGTCCTGGACGGGGTCGTCCGTGATCAGCGCGATGCGGACCCCGGCAGCGTGAAGCAGCGCGGGATTGTCGAGGCGCCGCTCGAGCGTCTCCTCCTTGCCGCCGGGAGTGTCGAGGACGTTGATCGCGACCGGAACGTCCGCCTCGGCCAGCAGGTCGGCGACCTTGAAGCCCTCTGAGCCATGATGCAGGACGAGATCGATGCCGAACTCCTGCTTCAGCCGCACCGCGCTCACCATGTCGTCGGCGCGATGGCTGTGAAAGTGGATCGTTCTGTCACCAGCCACCAGCTCGGCGAGAGCCTCCGCTTCGGGGTCGGGCTCGGGCTTCTTCGGGCGCTTGCGACCCTTCCCCTCGGCGTACGCTCGCTCCGCCTCGAGCCTGGCCTGACCACGCAGCAGTGCACCGCGCTGCAGGAACGCCGCACCCATTCGACTCGCGGGGTCACCACCGCCACCCTGCGGGTTCGTGCCGTTGGCCATCTTGGTGCCGCCACACACGCCTCGACGACGGGCGGGACCCGCGGTGTCGGCGCTCGGAGGCTCACGGCAGACCAGCATCTCGTCGACTGTCGGTGAGCGCGACAGCGAGAGATAGGCCGTCTGACCCCCCATGAGCTTGCCTGAGCCCGGCATCACGTTGACCGTGGTGATGCCGCCCGCTCGAGCGCGCTCGAGGCTGGGGTGGAAGGGGTCGATCGCATCGATCGCCGAGATGGCGGGCTGGACGGCTCCGAGCTGCTCATGGAGGCGCCCACCGCCGACATGACTGTGTAGATCGACGAGTCCGGGAATGATCACCTTGCCCGTCACGTCGATCACCCGCGCGCCCTCAGGTACGGGGGCGCTCACGTCGAGTGCTGTGATGCGGCCGCTCTCTACGACCAGGGTCGCAGGCCCCGGCGACCCCACGACGGGATGGACCTCCGCCCCCACGAAAGCGACGGTAGAAGCACTAGCAACAACAGCCAGAAGGACACTCAGCATGGTCGGATGACGCTCCAACGAAGCCAGTCGGATGACAACCGCGTGCCTTCCTGCTTGCGATACATCTTCTAACAGGACTACCATGGCGGCAGCGCAGGTCTGTGTTCGTCCACTGCGCCCCTCCCCCTCCGCCCCGAGTCTCCCCGTGCTTCGTTGCCTCTTCCTCGCCATGATCCTCGGCAGCACAGCCTGCAGCGGCACCGCCGGAAAGGACACCGACTCCGGTATCGGAACCATTCCGACCGACACCCGCCCAACGGGCGGTGATGCCGACACCGACACCGACGCAGACGCAGACACCGATGCCGACACCGATGCCGACACCGATGCCGACACCGATGCCGACACCGACGCCGACACCGACACCGACACCGACACGGACTCGGACTCGGACACCGACTCGGACACCGACTCGGACACCGACTCGGACACCGACTCT